>ONUG01000044.1 GCA_900320965.1 uncultured Bacteroidales bacterium
AAAAGAACGCTAATGATAAAAACACCAGAAGACAAGCTAGCAGGACAACGTTGACCGGGAATCGGAGAGTTCCCCACTCAAACGGTCCCAAAGCAATCTGGAGAAAGAAACCGACCAGAGCCAAAGCACCACAAAGGACGAACCCGACTGTCAGTTTCCATGGTTTCGTGAATATTGCCATGTCCATTTTATAATATGAATAAGTGCAAAAATAGAAAAAACACGAAGATTTTTTACTATATTTGAGAATTATGAAAATCCGATCCCTGACTTTAGCGTCCATACTCTTGGCGGCCTGCCTCCAGGCTGCCGCCCAGGATAATCCCTACGATATCGACAACGATTGCTACAAGTACTTTCTCCAGGCAGAAAGCCTGGTTGGGAAAGCCGGTCTCTACGAAGCCAATTCCAACCTTTTGAAGACGGCCAGGGCAAAAGGAGACACCAAGTCAGAGACCCTTTACTATGTCGAGGAACTGAAGAACCTTGTTCGCTTCCCCAGCAGCCCGGACAATGACGCGAAAGTCGACATCGCCCACAAGCGCCTCAAGCAAGTGGCGTCAGACATGGGCTACAAGCAGTATTACTACTACTCCTACCAGCTGGCCCAGAATTACTTCTACAACAACCAGAAAGTCTACCGCACCTTTGCCTTGGCGGAAGAGATGTACAACCAGGCCGTCAAGGAGATGGACGAGTATGGGATCTGGACCGGGGAGAAGTTCCTGGCCTCGATCTACATCGACCAGGACGATTTCGTCTCGGCGAAGAAATACCTCCTTAAAGCTATCGAGATCTACCATGAGACAAAAGACGAGACGATCCGGCGCCAGTCTCCCACAAAGCTTTACTGTGACCTTGCCGACACCTACCCTGTGGGACACGACTCCGTGGGGTTCTTCGTCAACCAGGGCTACATGAGGGCCAAAGTCCACATGGACACCCTACGATGCGCTTTCTACCGCTCCAAACTGGCCATCCTTGAAGACGATGTCCCCCAGATCGCCGGTAACGCATCCATGATGTCCGGCAATAGGGCTGACGCCATCAAATATTACGAGAAATACCTCGCTGACGCTCCTGCCGCTGACAACGCGACTCAGGTCGCTTACGTTCTCGGCGCTCTCTACCAGGAGAACGGCGACAACGCCAAGGCTCTCGAATTTCTGAACAAGGCTCTTTCTGATCCGAAATACGGCGCTGATGCGAAGAAAGCCATCGACGCGCTGAACAAGGCTGCCAAATCGACGAAAAAGAGACGTTAAGCGGTAATCTGGTTACCGGTAAACAACTCGAAATATTTTCCCTTAAGGGCGAGGAGCTCATCGTGGCGGCCTCGCTCTATTATTATACCGTGGTCCATGACCATGATATAGTTGGCGTTTTGGACGGTTGACAGCCTGTGGGCGATGACAAAAGTGGTACGGCCTCTCATCAGTGAATCCATTCCTTTCTGAATAAGTTTCTCAGTGCGGGTGTCGATTGAGGAGGTGGCCTCATCAAGAATCAACACAGGTGGATTCGCCACAGCAGCCCGGGCGATGGCAAGAAGCTGCCTCTCCCCTTGCGACAAGTTGCCTCCATCAGCGGAAAGGATAGTGTCGTAGCCCTGCGGAAGACGACGGATGAACGGATCAGCATAGACCAGACGGGCTGCTTCACGGCATTCTTCGTCGGTCGCGTCCAGACGGCCGTAACGGATGTTATCGAGCACGGATGCGGAGAATAGCTTCGTCTCTTGTAGGACAATTCCAAGGCTCCGGCGCAGGGAGTCTTTGTCGATGTCTCTTATGTCGAATCCGTCGTAGGTTATCGTGCCTTCCTGGATCTCGTAGAAGCGGTTGATGAGGTTGGTGATGGTGGTTTTTCCGGCTCCGGTGCCGCCGACAAAGGCGATTTTCTGGCCGGGATATGCGGTCAGAGTTATGTCAAACAGTACCTGCTTTCCTTCAACGTAGCTGAAATCCACATCTTTCAAGCTCACAAGTCCCTGTAGTGGCACCAACCCTTCGACGGCGGAGGCAGGCTCCGCTTTCCAGGCCCAGGTGCCAGTGCGAGTGTCGCTAACAGTAAGATTACCATCCGGGGAAACATTCGTGTTAACCAGTGTAACTTTTCCGTTATCAATCTCTTGCGGCTCATCCAGCAGCGAATAGACCCGGTCCGTTCCAGCTGAAGCCATCGCGATCGAATTGATCTCATTGGAAATGCTGGAGATCGGCCTTGTGAAGTTCTTCTGCAAGGAGAGGAAGGCCACAAGAGTTCCCAAAGTCAAAGCTGCGCCACCAGCTCCGGAGACATACCAGGCGGTCAAGCCTCCCAAAGCGATCAAAGCGCCGACAACAGCCGTCAGCACATATCCCAAATTACCGATATTCCCATTGATCGGCATCACCATGCTACCGATCTTGTTGGCATTGTAGGCACTCGAGCGAAGCTTCTCATTAAGGACGGAAAAATCCTCAACGGCCTTCTTCTCGTGGCAGTAGACCTTGACGACCCTCTGGCCCGAGACCATCTCTTCGATGAATCCGTTGACAGCACCGAGCGACTTCTGACGCTCCACAAAATATTTCCGGGACATGCCTCCGAGCTTCCCTGTCACCCAGACAGTCAGAGCAGCCATGCAAAGCGACACCAGAGTCAGCGGCAATGACAACACAATCATCGACACGAAGGTCGAAAAGAGCGTGATCAGAGATTGGAAAAGGTTAGGAACCGTGTTCCCAATCACCTGACGGAGTGTGTCCACGTCATTGGTGTAGACCGACATGATGTCACCGTGAGAGTGAGAGTCGAAATAGCTCAACGGCAGATCTTCCATGTGGGAGAAAAGCCCCTGGCGGAGTTTCAGCATAGTCCCCTGCCCCACGAATATCATTATTAAATTATAGGAGTAGGAGGCGGCGACTCCCACGAGCAGGACCGCGGCGAGCTTGACAAGTGCCAGAGCCAGTGGCGAAAAGTCCGGCGTCGCCTGCGTGAGCATAGGGGCGATGTAGTCGTCAATAAGCGTCCTGGTGAAAAGCGATGAGGCCAGCGTCGTCAAAGCGGAAATCACGATGCAGACCAGAACCACGCCGAAGCGCACTTTGTAATTCTTGAATATGAAGCCAAAAAGCCTCCAGACGGTCGAATCTTTCCCCAGGCTCTTCTTCAGATCCGCCCTGGACATGTGAGGCTCTCTCACTCCCCCTCTCATCTTCGCGCTCATGCCGCATCCTCCTTTCCTTCGTCGAAATCAGCCTCCCCACCGGAAGTCTGCATCTCGAATATGTCTTTATAGATCTCGCAGTCCCTGAGCAGGTTCTCGTGTGTGTCGAAGGCAGCGACCCGCCCGTTGTCCATCACGATGATCCTGTCAGCGTCCTGGATGCTCATGATCCGCTGTGAGATGATGATCTTGGTCAATCCCTCGATCCGCTCGGAGATCGCCCTGCGGATGTGGGCGTCTGTCGCGGTGTCGACCGCCGATGTCGAATCATCCAGAATAAGCACTTTCGGACGTTTCAAAAGGGCTCTGGCGATGCAAAGCCTCTGGCGCTGGCCACCGGAGACATTGGTGCCTCCCTGCTCGATGTACGTCTCATATTTGTCAGGCATCTGCTCGATGAACTCATCCGCGCAAGCCTGGCGGCAAGCCTCCTGGCACTCCTCAAGAGTCGCGTCCTCGCGTCCCCAACGCAGGTTCTCAAGGATAGTCCCGGAGAACAGGGTACTTTTCTGCAGGACGACCGCGACCTGATTCCTCAGGGATTCCATTTGATATTCACGCACATCCACGCCACCGACTTTGACCGTTCCCTTAGAGACATCATAGAGCCTCGATATAAGGAACACAAGGCTGGACTTACCGCTGCCCGTGCCTCCGATCACGCCGATTGTCTCTCCTGCATTGATGTGAAAATCAATATCTTCCAGGGCATAATCGCCACCTTTGGTGTAAGCGAAGAAGACATCCTCGAAATCGATGCTTCCATCCTTGACCTCAAGGATCGGGTCGGAAGGATCGTACATGTCCGGAACCTCGTTGATAACATCAGCGATCCTCTTTCCGCTAGCGGCGCTCTGGGTCAGCTGGACGAATATCATCGAGAGCATCATCAGGGATGTCATCACTGTCATGATGTAGGCGAAAAGCGACGTGAGCTGGCCGGTCGTGAGCGTCCCACCCACAATGTAATGGGCTCCGAACCACGACAGAGCGATGATGCAGCCATAGACCACCAGATTCATCACCGGATGGTTAAGCGCCATCAGGCTCTCTGCCTTGACATTGAGGCCATAAAGAGAAAGGGCCGCTTTATCGAATTTACTAAGTTCATGATCCTCACGGACATACGCCTTAACAACCCGAATCCCGGAGATGTTCTCCTGGATCACTCCGTTAAGGTTGTCGTAGCGCTCGAATATCTTCACGAAAAGCTTCGAAACCCTCTTGATCAGGAAAAACAGGCAGGAGCTAAGGACCAGCATCGCCACAAGGAAGATGAGGCTCAGATGACTGTTGATGAAAAAACACATTACCAGGCTGAAAACAAGATTGAGCGGAGCCCTGAAACTGACGCGAAGCAACATCTGGAACGCACCCTGGATGTTGCTCACATCCGTTGTCATCCTGGTGACGAGTCCGGCCGTGGAGTATTTGTCGATGTCCGAGAAAGAGAAGCGCTGGATGTTGGTGTACATCGCCTCCCTCAGATTGGCGGCAAGGCCGGTCGAGGAATATGCGGCGAAACGGGCGGCCAAGATGCCGAAGACCATGCTGAAAAAGGCCATCAGGAGCATCAGAAGCCCGTATTTATAGACATCAGGCATGCTCCCCGCCGTTATTCCTTTATCAATCAGCGAAGCTGTGACATAAGGGATGAGAACACCCATGACAACCTCGGCCGCGGTCCAGACCGGGGTAAGGATGGCAGCGGTCTTGTACCGTCCCACCCTTGCAAGAATCGTCTTGATCATTATTCAGCAGCGACGCACTCGATCTCCACGAGGGCGCCTTTGGGAAGGGTCTTGACCGCGAACGCGCAGCGTGCCGGATAAGGCTCCTTGAAAAATTCGGAATAGACGCCATTCATCGCCCCAAAATCCCCCATGTCAGCAAGGAACACAGTGGTTTTCACCACTTTGCACATGCATGAGCCGGCCTGTTCAAGGATCGCTTTCACATTGGTGAGCGACTGCCTTGTCTGGGCTTCGATTCCGCCCTCGGGGAAAGACCCGGTAGCAGGGTCGATGGGCAGCTGTCCTGAGACAAAGATCAATCCTGAATGAGAGATGGCCTGGCTGTAAGGTCCGATGGCCGCTGGAGCGTTCTGGGTGCTTATCTGCTTCATTTCTTTCAACTTTTGTTAGCTATTATCGCGAATTTATAAAATAATGGAGTTACTTTTGTAAAATTACGGACTTATATTTCCACAACAATGAGAAGAAGCATAACAGCCCTCGCGCTGGCCGTCATCATGGCGGTGACCATGAGCGCGCAAAACACCTACAAACCACTCACTCGTGACGGTTACGTCGATTACCTCTACAAATACATGCCCCTTCCGGACAGCCTTGCCAACCCAAGGTCTTTCTGGGAAGAAGCAGTGGACAATACTCTCGAGGTCCGGGACAGGATGAAGTGGGGCGTCCCCGAAAAGGAGTTCCGCCATTTCGTGCTTCCGCTGAGGGTCAACAATGAGGATCTCGACAGATTCCGCGCCCTGTACGCCGACGAGCTCTGCGAGAGGGTGAAAGGGATGTCCCTCCACGACGCCGCTCTGGAGATAAACCACTGGTGCCACGAATGGGTCACTTATGTCGGAACGGATGCCAGGACAAGAGGACCTTTGGCCACAATGAGATCCGGTGAGGGACGCTGCGGCGAGGAGAGCACTTTCACAGTCTCCGCCCTGCGCGCGGCTGGAATCCCTGCCCGTCAGGTCTACACTCCCCTTTGGGCCCACACGGACAGCAACCACGCATGGGTCGAGGCATGGGTCGACGGGAAATGGTATTTCCTGGGCGCCTGCGAACCTGATCCGGAACTGAACATGGGTTGGTTCAGCGGCCCAGTCTCAAGGGCTCTTCTGCTCCACACGAAGGTCTCCGGCGACTACAAGGGCGATGAGGACATCATTGTCAAGAATCCCGTCTACACTGAGATCAACGTCATAAAGAACTATGTTCCAACACGTTCCACGACAGTCTCGGTTGTTTCCGAAAGCGGTGCGCCGGTCCCGGGAGTGGAAGTGGAGTACAAGATATTCAACTATGGTGATTTCGGGGATGTCTGCAAGATAACCACCGACAAAGCTGGACAGGCAAAGCTCGCGACTGGTAAGGGCGACATGCTCGTCTGGGCCGCTAAAGGAGACAGGTTCGGGTTTGCCAAACTCGACCGGGAGGACGTCACCATCAGGCTCGACAAGAAGAAGGGCGATGTGTTCTCCCTTGACCTCGACATGGTTCCTCCAGCTGAGGATCCCCTGCCGAACAACGCTACCAAAGAGCAGATCGACGCCAACTCGAAGCGTCTTACTCAGGAAGACGTCATCCGCAAGGGTCGCCACACTGTCGACCATGTCGGGATTCTCGAGCAGGGATTCTATTCGCTGGTTGGAGAGAAATGCCCTGAGAAAGAGGACGCTGCCAAAGTGCTATTCAAGAGCATGAGCGCCAAGGATCTCGGCGAGTACGGGGTTGATGTGCTTTTCGATGCCCTCGACGCGTCTGAGTCGTCCGATCCGATGATCCTCTCGCCGAGGATCAGCACCGAGGCCCTGATTCCCTGCAGGAAGGAGATCAAAGATGGTCTCTCGGGGAAGGTCACAACTCCTGAAGAGCTCATGAGCTGGATCAAAAAGAATATTAAGATCGTTGGCGATGAACGCAACCCGCAGGGTCTCAAGATCCCGCCGGTCTACGTCTGGCGCTCACGGTTGAGTGACAAGGAATCCGCCAATATCTTCTTTGTGGCAGCCTGCAGGGCACTTGGATGGCCCGCCAGGCTGGATGCCGGCAGCAGGGTCAGCGTCATGAAAGACGGAGTCTGGACTGTCGCCGACCTTGAAGGAGCGGTCGCGGTTCCACCGGTCAACGGGGATGTCAAGATAGTGTCCGCGGAGGGAGTCACTCCTCGTTTCGGGGAGTTCAGTGTCTCCACGATCGAGAACGGGCGGACCCGCAGGGCCGGCTTCAGGATGCCGGGAGGTCGTGGTCAAGGACGCGGCCAGGGACGTCAGGGAGCAGGCCCCAGGCAGGAGCCAAAGCTCGAGATGGAGGCTGGCTACCACATGGTCACCACAGGCAAACGTCTCTCTGACGGCAGCGTGCTCGCCAGGATCAGCACCTTCAATGTCGAGCCTGGAAAAATGAACGAGATCCCTGTCAGTGTCAGAAGCGAGGAGGAGACTCCTATTGCGGTCATCGGCCACATTGATTCAGGGAAGATCTCAGGAAAAGACAAGTTCATCCTGGCCGTAGTGAAGGAGAACGGAGAGCCTACTCTCCACGTTCTGAGACAGTTGGAAGGCGACTCTAATGCCATCATCGTCAAGCCCGGAGACGCTTCCTACGAGACTTTCAAGACTATGATCGAGGAAGCCCTCGGCGCCGATCCGAAATCAGTTCCTTACGTCATCGTAGCGGACAAGGCCGGAAACGTCTACTACTTCTCGCAGGGCTACAACACCGTCCTGCGCGATGGCATCGACCGCATCTTCCCTAAAATCCATTAAATATCCGCCGGGCCTTGGCCTACTGATGGATGCGGAAATAGTGGGTGATGGAGGTGTCGGCCTGGTAGTCGGGGATAAAGGTCAGGCCTTCCGTCAGCGGATGGCCGCCTGAGTCGAGGTTTAAGACAGCTTCATCCCAGCTCTTGACGCCGACGGCGGCCATCACCAACGGCCCTTCCATCAGTACCCCCAGCCGCTCCGGAACGCCGAGATTCCCAGCCGACAAGGCCAGATCCCGTCTCCCTGCGCTTCGCGCCCTATCCGGGTAAATGGTCGCCGGAATCTGCCTTGTCGGCGATGCACTACTTGCCGCCACGGCACTTCCGAGCGGAAACACGACCTTGTCCGCGGCGTACTCAATGTGGCAGACATAGGGCATGGTGATCTCGACAACATCCTTGCGCGACCAGCGTCTGCGAGGGATCTCAAAATAGCTACAAGGGGAATATTCAGAAGCCAGAGACTTGCCATTAAGCTTGATGTCAAAGCCTTCGGTTGCCCAATAAGGCACCCTGAGCTTCATGGAAAAACGAGAACCGAATGGCCAACGGCATTTCTTGACACGAATCACTGACTTCTCGGCAGGCCATTCACACTCCTGCCGGAAAGTCACTCCACGCCGGTCCCACACAGCCTCAGACGGCAAATACAAGCCGATCCAGATGGTGTTCTTGGAGACGAAATATGCCGCCTCCTGGTATTTGACATGGTTCTCCGCACCGGTCCCGCCGCAGCAAGACTCTTGTGGCGTGCGGTTACCCCAAGGCTTGGAAGCGTTGAGCCCGACGGCATACTGGTAAGTCACCGCATAGTCTTCCGGATGCAGGGAACCAACGATCTGGTTGTACAGAACCCGCTCATAATAATCCATATAACGAGCGTCATCGGGGAAATAGCAGTTCAGGTCACGGGTCAGTTTCGCGAGATTGTAGGCACAGCAGGTCTCATTCATCTCGGGAGTCTTACTGGCTATCATGCTGGCCATCTGGGTGTATGGTTCCCTGAACATCTCCGAATCCCCCACTCCGCCGGTCGCATAGAGGTAGCGGTCCTGAACAAAATCCCAGAAATTACGGGCGATGTCGAGATACTTGTCGAATCCTCCGGCCTTGTAGTTCATCAACGCGCCAACGACCATCGGAATATGCTGGTTAGCGTGACGTCCATGAATGGAGTCTTCCCCCCGGGCCAAAGGCTCGAAGAAAGCCGGGCTGTCAAAGAAACCGGCCGCTTCATGGAGACGCTCCCGGGAAGTCTTGTCTCTGACCATCATCGAGAGCCTCGAGAGTGACTCTTCCATCCCTCCGACCTCACCGGCGATGTACATATTCCACATCTCATAGCGGTTGCCTGGCTTTGAGCGGCGAGATTCAGAAGTGCCGGAAGAATCAACGAAAGTCCTGTACTTCAACCGGTTCCAGACCCAGAGTCCCATGTCCTCGGCAATTTTGAGAGCCTTGTCCGCAATCGCCTTGTCGTCCACCAGTGACGCGATGTCGATCAGGCCGGCGAGCTGCTTGTGAACCACATAATAAGGAGCCCAGACCCAGTCGGAATTGTTGTAGGGACGATACATTTCCACAAGCGCGCAGTGGGCCGCCGGAATGGCGTTTAGATAGCCGTAGCCGTACTCGGAATATTCTTTCTTATATTCATCGAAAGCCTCCCATGTCCCTTTCATGTCCTTGAGCTCCGCCTCGGGTGCATAGTCCCGAGCCTCACGGTAACGCCCAAGCGAATCATCCCAGACAAAAGTACGCTCCTGACACTCCCGAAGGCAGTCTACCATCATCCTGATCTTGCCCAGGAGCGCGGCTTTGATTTCCGGCTCCGCACAGCTGGCATACGCCAGAGCCAACGCGGACATGTAGTGCCCAGAGCCATGCCCCTTGAGTTTCGTGTCGACCGAGTCCCACCCCTCGGGAAGAGGATAACCCGAAGTGTCGAGCCCATAGGTGTCAAGGTAGTTGTAAAGGAATTTACGCACATCCCATCTTAGGATCGCCCCGATGTCCAGGTCCCTGTTGGAAGCCAGGCGATTCTCCCCAACGAGCCTAACCTTCTCGAGCGGAAGCGGCTCAGCCACAGGAGCATGGGAATCACTTCCCAATCCCCTGCCGTCAAAGGACAGAAGTATAACGGAAGCTGCGGCCAAGAGAGCGGCCGCGGCGATATTCCGGGCTCTCAGACGCATCACTTCCCATGAAGGCTAAAGGGCTTCAGGCCCTTGACGGCCTCCTTGACGGTCATCCGTTTACCTCCATTGTCGAGATCGATGAGGATATACCTGTCATTACCCATCCCAAGCTCCTTCATGTAGGATAGCTGGCGCAGGCCGTGACGGGACTCGATCCTCTCGACAAGGTCATGATGCTGCTTTTCGGTCATGGCGTAAACGATGTCGACGCAAGCCTGATCAATCGCGAGGATGTCAGTCGAGGACAGGATGCCCACATTGGGAGTCACAACAGGCTCAGCCTCAAGCCCTTCACAGTCGCAGGAGACGGACATATTCCGCATCACGTTGACATAAGTCACGTTCTTCCCGAAGTGGTCGATCGTCGCCTTGGTGGACTCGGTCATTCTCTCCATGAACTCCTCCTTGGCGATGTCCCACTGGTCCGGCTGGCCTGGAGTCGTGTGGATCCAGGCTTTCCCGATCCGCCCGTCAGCGCATCCGATGCCGATATTCTTGTCACTTCCTCCGAAACCGCCCTGGGTGTGACCCTTGAAATGGGTAAGGGCGACCATCGAATCATAATTGAGAAGATGGCTTCCCACAGACATCTCCTTGAACCATTTGCCTCCATTGACAGGCAGGTTCACGACTCCTTCCTCATCAAGGATGTCAACGGGGCAGAATGTCCATCCGTTCACCTTGAGGGTCTCCCGGTGGAGCTCCGTCGTGTATCGGTCGCCGTCGTAGTAGGTATTCGTCTCGATTATCGAGGCTCCGGGCATATCTTTAGCGATAAGTTTCCTCACCCATGCCCTGGGAATGATGTTGGGGCCATGTTTCTCACCGGTATGCAGCTTGACACCGATGCGGCCGGAGATGTTCCCGCAGACCTTCTCATAAGCCTTGATCAGGCCCTTGGCCGACAGGTCGCGGGTGAAATATACGATGGACTCATTGCCGGTCCTCTGGTTGTAAGGTGTAATCATTTCAACATCCAATTTTATGAATATCAAAAACTTCCGCCGCCGATAAAGCCTCTCATGAGGGAGTTCAGCGGGATTTCCTTGTCGGAGACAGGGACAAAATAGTGCAGGAACTTAAGCAGCCTGTGGGCCTCGCTGTATTCCTTGCAATTCTTCGGGACAGTCGCCAGGATTCTCTCCGCATGAGTGCGAAGGACGGCGAACTCAGCCAGGTAAGCCGAGTTGAAAAGGACATCGGCCTCCTCTTGGAAAGGATAGATCCAGCGGACCTCCGAGCGCCTGACATTAGGCCAGTTTGAGATGGTCTCCCTGGCCGTGAAAGCGCCCTTGAGAAAGTCTCTGACTATGCGCCGGAGCAGACGGTTGTCGCTCGTTGGAATGCAGTTGTGCGAGTCAAGCGAGATCGAGGTGATCGTGTTTATGAATATCTTAAACTTCTCATCCTCAGGGACTTTTTCCGTCAGCTTCGGGTTGAGGGCGTGGATGCCCTCGATAAGCAGGACAGATCTCGGCGTAAGGGACAATCTCTTGCCGTTGAACTCCCTCAGGCCGGTCACGAAATTGAATTCCGGGACCTCAACCTCTTCTCCAGCAAGAAGTTTCAGCAGATCTTTCTGGAGATAGTCATGGTCGACCGTGTCGAAATTGTCAAAGTCAAAGGATCCGTCCGGCAGTTTGGGAGTGTCGAGCCTGTTGACGAAATAATCGTCGGTCGAGAAAGAGATCGGATGGAGCCCGCAGGCCTTCAGCTGGATGCTCAACCTCTTGCAGAAAGTGCTCTTGCCGCTGCTTGTCGGCCCCGTGATAAGGACTAGGCGAAGGGGCTTCACAGGATCACAATGGCGCCGCTCGATCTCCTCGGCGATCTGGACTATCTTCTTCTCCTGGAGGGCCTCGGCGATCTGGATCAGATCGGACGCCTTTCCGCTCAGGATCGACTCATTGACATCACCCACATTGCCCAGGCCCATGATCCCGTTCCATTTGTGGGACTCTTTGAACACCTCGAAGGTCTTCGGCTGCTCCCGGAAAGGAGCCAGATCCTCGGGATGATGCCGGTCGGGAACACGAAGCAGTATTCCTTCTTTATATAGGCTGACGCTCCAGGTCTTGAGGTAACCGGAGCTCGGGACAAGCTCATCGTAGTAATAATCGGCCGTGCCGTCAAGAGTGTAGTAAGTGATGTACACGTCCCCGCAAGTCTCCAGAAGTTTGACCTTATCCATCGCCCCAAGCGCGGTGAAGGTCTTGATGGCATCTTCCACCCTGGCCTCGTGACGACGGAACGGGATGTCATCCTCAACGATCTTGGCCATCCTCTCCCGAACGGCATCGACATCGGCTTCTGTCAACGGGGATGAGTCGCCCTTGTCGACCGCGCAATAGTAACCTTTGGAGATCGGCCTGCGGATGGTCAGTTTGCTCTCAGGGAAAAGGTCCTTGATGCCTTTGAAAAGGAGGAAGCAAAGAGACCTGCAGTAGAAATTACGCCCGGTGTAGGTCCTGTAGTCAAGGAACTCGACATCAAGGCTGTGGTAGACCTTGAACCTGAGCCCTTGAGCGACATTGTTGACCTTTGCGGCGAGGATGTCGTAGGGTTTGTCAAACTCAAACGCCTGGACCATATCCCCAAGATAGGTGCCCTCCTCGAACTCCTTGGAAGTACCTGTGTTCTTGCAATATATCTTAACCATTCTCAGGATGTTACTTCAACAAAGGGAGCCACGTCTGGATGTTGGAGCCTTCCCAGCAGTCAACCGACGAGTAGTCCACCATCTTGATCGGGCCGGCAGTTGTGGGCACCTCGAACTGGAACCTTGTCCCGGGACGCTCAGGAGCGACCCTTTTGACGTCCACAGTACCGTCTTGGCCGGCGACAATCTTGACAGGCTTGTTGTAGTCAGGATCGATGTTCTCGTCCCTGGCGAGGACGATAGGTCCCCACTGAACGGCCTGGAAGTCTTTCCCTGCGGGATTCTTGCCCTCCGGGGCCGGGATCAGACGAGCTTTCATGTCGAAGACGAGGCGAATCTCATCCCCAGGGATCCAATTCCTGGTAATGGGGAGATATTCCCCGACATTCACTCCGGAGATATCCTTCCCGTTCACGGAAACGATTGTCTTTGAGCTCCATGAGGGAATACGCAGCTTGACCGTGAATTCTCCGCTTCCGGATGGGAAGACTGCGATCTTGACTTCATTATTCATGGGGAACTCCGTGTCGATTCCAAGTGAGAGATACCTCCCGTCCGGAGTCTCGGTCTTGAATACACCTTTATTGTAGAGGTTCACGACAGGGCCCTCGGCGGAATTCATGACGGCCACGTATGGGATGTAGGCAAGCCCGGTCGGACCGTTAAGATTGCAACAGGTCACGGGGAGACCGTCAAAGTTCGTTCCCCAGCCATGGTTTGTCACCTTGGGACCGTTAAGCAGATTGACGTAGCTGAATCCCTTGCCGTCAGGACGCATGGCGCCCAGAAGGCCGTTGTAGATGTATTTCTCGATGTAATCCGCGGCGGAGGGATCTCCGGTCAGGCGCAAGTACTGGGAGCAGAACTTCATCCAAGTCACTCCGACACAGGTCTCCATCATCCTCTTCACATCCGGATTCGACTGTTCGACAGCCGTATTGCCCCATCCCTCACCATAAAGCTTCGGCCAATAGATATCTGTCCCGGCATTGCCGATGATAGTGATTTCCTGTTCTTTAACCCCGTTGAAGAACTTCGAGAGACAGTCCAGCCAGCGGGGATCTCCGGTAGCCCGGTAATACTCGGCGAGTCCCTCGAATACCGAGGTCATCTCATAAGCCTTCGGATATGGCTTTCCGACTTCATACAACGGGGTATCTGCGGAAATGAGCGAAAATATCATGCTTTCCGTCATTGTGCCGGTGTACAACGCGG
>ONUG01000135.1 GCA_900320965.1 uncultured Bacteroidales bacterium
ACCCTGAAACTGCGTATTCCGGACTGGAGCCTCAAGACGGAGGTAATGGTCAACGGGAAGACTGCCGGAAAGACAAAAGCTGGGAAATACCTGAAAATCAAGCGCAAATGGCACCCTGGCGACCAGGTGGTCCTTTCTTTTGACTTCACCGCGAAAGTTCTTGACGCCCCGAACGGGACCGGAGACGCGGCGATACGCAGGGGCCCGATTGTCCTTTCCTTCGACACAAGGCTGATCCCAAGACGGGACGGAGTGGACACACCCCCGATGTACCGCTATGAATTTGACCGCCAGAAGGACGGATCGGTCGATGTGCGCCACATCCAAAGCCCCGATCCTGCTCTATGGATGACTTTCGAAGTGGCCTGCAAAGATGAGTCTGGAGCCACCCACTATTTGAATCTTTGCGACTATGCCTCAGCCGGAAATAGCTGGAAAGAAGGCAACCTGTTCAGGGTTTGGACTCCCCAACCTTTCGACTATAGGCACTTGTACATCAATAATCTCGACTGGCATGTCAACTGCACTGTCGGTGTGAAACGTCCGGAATTACCATGAAAAGAATCCTCACTATGATGGCCGCTTGCCTGGCCATGGCTGCCGGAGCGGCGGCACAAAATCCGATATTCCTGAACAAAGCCTACAACTCCGATCCTGTCGCGGGAAGGGCCTGCTACCTCATGGGCCATGTCAGGATCGATTCATCCAATCGCCTCGCCGAAATCAGGGACAACGATTCAGCCGCCTGGAGAGACTTCAACTTCAAGGAGGGGCCCCGGAAAATGATCATCTCGGTCTGCCCCCAAGCCGGCGGCACCATCGATGTGTTCTCTGAATACATGTACGGAGGCACCGTGGCATCATTCAAGATTCCCGAAGGCGACGGCAAGACCTTCATCACCCTCGAGGCCAAGGTGAACAGCAACCTCTCCGGAATCAAGCCCATCAGGATGCGCTTCCACGGAGATGCCGACAAGAACCTGTTTACAATCAATTCATTCCGCTTTGAATAGAAGATCTTTCATAAAAGGGACAGCAGCTGCCGGAGCTTCAGCGTTGGTTCCGGCAGGGACGATAAGCGCACTGCTTTCTTCATGCGCCAAAGCCAGCGCCGGGAAGACATGGGATTTCGATGAGGTACAGGACCGGGCGGGTACTTGGAGCATCAAATACGGAAGGGTGAAGCACGGGGAGATCCCGATGTGGATCGCTGACATGGATCTGAAGACAGACCCCTTCGTCGCCGAGGCTTTGCGCATGCGTCTTGACCGGGATGTCCTAGGCTACACTTCGATCCCCCAGGAGTTTTATGACGCGATCTACTCTTGGCAAAAGCGTTATCATGGTTTCGACCTGGAACGGGAATGGGTGGGCTACGCGCCGGGTGTTATAGCTGGCATCAACCAGGCCTATCTTTCCTTCACGGAGCCGGGCGACAAGGTAATCATCCAGCCGCCTGTCTATGACCATTTCCGTCTTTACATCGAGAGGATGGGCAGAGTCGCGGTAGATAACCCTTTGATATTCAAGGACGGATGGTACCAGATGGATTTTGGGGGATTGGAAAAACTGTTTGACGACAAGACCAAGATCCTGCTCCTATGCAACCCGCAGAATCCTTGTGGCATCCTATGGGACCGGGAGACCCTGGCGACTCTTGCCGAGATCTGCGAGCGGCACGGGGTTATCGTAATATCCGACGAGATTCACGGCGACCTGGCCTTGTACGGCAAGAAGCACACGCCCTTCTGCAGCGTCAGTGAAGCCGCGAAACGTGTCGGAGTCACCTTCGCGGGACCCACAAAAGCATTCAATCTCGCAGGTCTGACGGGAACCGCCTACAGCATCATCCCCGACAAGGAGAAACGGGACATGTACAACGCCACCATCGGCAACTCCAAACTGGACGAGCCTCCGATCATGACTCTTGTCGCTCAAATCGCCTCCTACCGGGAAGACACGGCATGGCTGGAGTCGCTCAAGCGTTACATTGAGAATAACATCTCGATTGTGGAGCGCTTCTTCTCCGAACATGATCTCGGAATAGTCCCGATCCGACCGCAGGCTTCTTTCCTGGTCTGGCTGGACTGCAGGGCTCTAGGCCTTAGTCAGCCGGAACTGATGGACTTCTTTGTGAAAAAGGCCAAGATTATCCCCAACAACGGCACCTCCTACGGCCCTGGCGGGGAAGGTTTCGTCCGGCTGAACATCGGCTGCCCCGCCGCCACCATCCACGAAGCCCTCAACCGCCTCCAAAACGCCGTGGCCGCTGGCGGTTAATAAAGATGACAATGATGAGGGTTATTATCACATTGGTTTTGCTTGTCTGGGGCGTTGGGGCGCAACCTGCGCTGGCGGAGGGGCGTACCTACAAGGTCAGGAGCGTGAGCGCCTTGAAGGAGGCTGTCGCGAAGGCCGGGACCGGAGACCGTATCATTCTGCGTAAAGGAATATACCGCCTGACCGACACACTTGTTGTGGAAGGCAAAAAAGGAATAGTCATCGAGGGTCGGAGAGCCCAGCTCAACGGAGGCGTAAGGATTCCCCGCATAGCTTTGAAGAAGTGCAAGGAAGTACTTGGCTCTCAAGCGACTAAGGAGCTGCGCCACCTGGACATATCCCGTTACCCGGCAAGTCCTGTCGTCGAAAAAGGGCACACCCATCCGACCGGACCATCATGGTCGGAATTCTACGCCGACGGGGTTCCCATGCGACTCTCCCAGTGGCCGAACGACCACTGGATCAAGCTGGACTCAGTGGTGAGGATGGGAGTCGGAAGGCTCCAGGGAAAAGAAGGTCCTGGCTACGGGATAATCGCTTTCAAGGAAGACAGGCCGCTCGAATGGGCGGAACCCACAAGAGGCTGGCTGTCAGGTTGCTTCCGTTTCGGCTGGTCGGAAGAGTCAGTCGGGATCAAGTCGATAAATCCGGATAAGACCTTGGAAGTCAGGGACATGACTTCCTATGGCTTCGGGTTCAAGCCAGGAGAGAACTTCCAGAAATGGAAGGTCCTGAATATTCCAGAAGAAGTGGACGAGCCGGGAGAATATTCATTGGACGTGGAAGGAGGCCAGGCATGGCTGATGCTTCCGAAGGGGACCCGCAGGCTCGAAATGGCGGTCCAGCGCCATCCGCTTTTATTAATAAGAAACTGCGAGGATGTCCAGGTGAAGGGCCTGGAATTCTGCTGCACCTGCGGTGACGGGGCCGTCGTCCACGCTTCTTCACGGGTTGAATTCGAGGATTGCGAACTCCGGAACATAGGCCACATAGCCATAAAAATCACCGCTTCGTGCCGGAGCTGCGGAGTCAACGGATGCCACATCCACGACATCGGAGCCGGAGGAGTGGATCTTGCCGGGGGCGACCGCAAGCAGATCATCAGAGGCGATAACTACGTGACAAACTGTGTGTTCCACGACTTCAACCGGATTGAGAAACATCTCCGACCGGCTGTCACGATGAGCGGGTTGGGCAACAAAGTCTCCCACTGCGAGTTCTATGACTCAGCCAGCTCCGCCCTTCTGATGCTCGGCAATGACCAGGTCGTGGAATATTCCAACTTCCATCACCTTTGCATGGACGTGGAAGACAACGGCGCCCTCTACCACGGCCGCAACCCGGCCCAGAGGGGCAGCGTGATCCGCTACAACTATTTCCACGACATCCAGGTCCCGTTCAACGTACGCGCGACCTACCACGACGACGGATCCGGAGCCGTGGAAGTGTACGGGAATATCTTCGACAACATCTCGTCCCCCCCGGTTCAGATCGGAGGCGGGAGCGACGTCGTCTATCACGACAACATATTCATGAACCTCGACTGCGCGGCTATCAAGACCGATGGCCGGCTGCAGACGTGGGGCGCTGACCGCCTGATCGCCCACAGGGATTCAGTGGCCCTTGTTGACGGTCCCGCTTTCAGGGAGCATTATCCGGATTTCGCCGCATTCTACGACAACGACTACACCCTTCCGGCCCGTAACACATTGATCCGCAACGTCTTCTATAACGTGAAATATGCCTTCGAGAAAGTCATCTGGAGCGACCATTTCTACAACGATGACATCGAGGGAAAGGCAAACTTCATGGACGAGATGAGGGACAACTGGAAGACGACCGAGAACCCGGGATTCGTAGATCCAACAGACCCCTTGAAGGGATTTGTGCCCGACTCTCCCTTGCTGCGGACCATTCCGGGGTTCCAGCTCCCGCCCTTCGCGGACATCCCTCCCACCTCGTCTTCCCGCTACGAGACCCATTCAGAGGGCTTCTCCGGTGGTGACGACGAAGCCCACACCAAAGCCAGTTTATAATCCGCTTAATCGATCTTCACCAACTGGTAATTCTTGCTGCCAAGGCCTAAAGCTTCCGCATGATCAAGAATATGCAAGCCATGCTGGCGATTGATGCGCTCCTGCAGGGGCGTCACAGTCGCAATCGACTGACATATTGTTCATCACATCGATGTAGATGATGTCTTTGCCCTCCTGCTTGTAGTAGTCATGGACAGCCTGGGCCGCCGCTGCCATAGACTCAAGGAAGCCATCCTGGACCTAATGAGCGTCCCCGATCCTGCCGGTGTAAGCGTCAACGCCGGAAGAATTGAAACTCTGGGCAAAGAACTTCTTGGCCGCCTCTTCCATGGCGCCGGACCATGGCTGCGGACCACCTGCGCTCTGGATGACCCACATCCTCAGTTCTTTCTTGTGCCAGTTGACTATGCAATTGGTCCCCCAAGCGCCACCGTGGCCGAACCATGCGTCTTCGCTGTCCTCAACCGGCGCGGAAAGGCCAAGAGAGTAGCCGCCCATATTACTAGGCCTGGTCGTTACGGCCAGAATGGATTTGACGGTCTCTTCTTTTAGGATGCGAACTCCATTTTCTCCCACGCCGAGGTTCATCAGCATCTTGTAGAATTTGAGCTGGTCTTTTGCCGTGGTCCAGAGGCCCGCTCCAGCGGAAGCGAACACATGAGAGTCATTGTACGGACGCTGCTGCCAGCCCATTTCCTCACGCCACACTGCGGGAGCGTTTTCTTTATATTCGTAGAGCTCTATCTTATTCTTTATCTGCCTATCGGAGGGCCAGAACCAAGACGATTTCATCCCCAAAGGATCCAGAACCTCCTGCTTGAGGTACTGCTCCCACTTCATTCCGGTGACGACTTCGACGACCGCGGCGCCAATGTCGATCCCGGTGTTGGAATATAATTCCCTCGTGC
Organism: uncultured Bacteroidales bacterium; assembly: GCA_900320965.1. GTDB lineage: Bacteria > Bacteroidota > Bacteroidia > Bacteroidales > UBA932 > Cryptobacteroides. The sequence continues at coordinate 5,225 of ONUG01000135.1, forward strand.
CTGGCTCGAACATCAAGGGAGAAGCCGCCGCGATAGAGGCCACCTGACGGATTGGAGCTCCACCGGACCATCCGCCTCCCCTGACATCCTCACGCTTGGCGCTGATCTCAAAAGGGAATCCTCCCGTGTGGTTAAGTACCATCCTTATTGTCAACACGTTCTGGGCCTTATGCAAGGTCTTGACGCCATCTTTCTCCTCATCCAGAACCCATAGATCTTTAAACTCGGGGAGGTACTTCGACACGGGATCGTCCAGCGAGATTTTGCCTTCTTCGACGAGCTTCGCTATGGTCACTCCGCAGAATCCCTTGGTCTGGGAGCATTGCATGAAAGCATTGTCCATCTTGATCTTGCGCTTGGCGGCCACATCGGCGTAACCAACGCAGCAAGTCTCCTGGACTCCATCTTTGTAAAAAACACTGATGGCTCCGGCCAGCTGGCCATTGTCCACATAAGGTTGCAGGACGTCCTTGGCATAAGTGGTCTTGGAATCCTTCTGGGCCTGCGCGGGCACTGCGAGGCAAAATGACGCTGCCAGGACAGCGATAATCGACATTAACTTTCTCATCACCGACAAAAGTTTTGTGAATGTTTACAAAGATAATAAATAAGTTGAATTGAGCAATTGCGCGGGAATAGTTCCGCAATTTTAGTATATTTGTGCCGAAACAACACCGCGACACGCCATGCAAGCCCTTTACGAGCAATTCTATCAGCTTCTGGAACTCACCCCTATGAACTTCTTCCGGGAGCAGCATAATACCATCAACTGGGACATCCGCATCCTTGGCATCCTGGGCCAGAAAGGTGTGGGAAAGTCCACCCTAATTCTGCAGCATATCAAGCGGCAAGGGATCAAGGATGAGTCCCTTTATGTCGTAGCCGATGATATTTATTTCAGCGCACACACGTTGCTGGAAACAGCGAAGGCTTTCTATGCCCGCGGAGGCAAATACTTGTATATAGATGAGATTCACAAATA
>ONUG01000234.1 GCA_900320965.1 uncultured Bacteroidales bacterium
CGATATGCCTGTGGATATTTACCTGATGGAAGTTGTTGGTCCGACTATGACCAAAATTCAGGATAATCTCCACGAGTTGAAGAAAAAAGTCGAGTCCCTGGAGGGGCATCCCGTTTCGGGCTTGTCTTCCTCAGAGAACGATGACCTTGCGGAGAAAATTGCCGGCAAGGTTGTCAGCAAGATGCCGACACCGAAGGTGGTACAGACCGAGCCGAAGGAGCCCTCGACGATGCTTCAAAGCATCGGGAGCGTTAATACAAAACTGGATACGGCCATCTCCGACCTTAAAAACATGACGAAAAAGATTGATGAGTACGCAAAAAGCAATCGGCCCGTAACGGTGTCAAAACTTCAACGGTATATCCATTGGGTGTTGCCTGCCGTTACCGCCCTTGCAGCTTTTCTTCTTAGCTGGGGTGCGTATCACAATAGCTACCACTACTGGGGCGAGAGGTTACATAAACTCGCCAATGACCCGATGCAGACAGAGCAAGCATTGTTGGATTACCGGTCGGATGCCTTTGAGGCTGTCAAACATGAATTTGAGAAAGGTCGGAAGACTGCCGTCAAATCTTACATCAAGTATGGGGAATCTCGTTTGGCGCTATACAAGAAAGCCGTGAAGAAGGCGGAACGTATGAGAAAAAGACAAGCACGAAAAGCCGGAGGAACTGACCATGCAAAATAAACTCGACCCGATTACCGGTATACGATGCAACATCGCTAATTTGACCCATGGCGACGATATCGGCATGTTCACAGTGAAAACTGCGAACGAAACCGTGCATGATGCTGCGCTGCGCCCCATTCCCAGGAACTTGTTCATGACCCTTTGGTACGAAGGGGAAGTTGCTTGCTTGTTTGCGGATTCCAACGTCGGAAAGTCCATCTTTGCCGTCCAGATAGCTGACCAGATCGCTACTACCGAACCGGTCCTGTATGTCGATTGTGAACTCTCCGAAAAGCAATTCCAGCTGCGCTATACCGATACGGAGTCAGGGAGAATGCACCAGTTCCCGGAGCTACTCTTTCACGCAGGAATCAATCCGATGAAGTTTGATGCCGGATACCATGAAGAGAAAATCCTCTCAGATATTGCGAATGCTGCCGAACAACAACATTGCAAGATCATCATCATCGACAATCTCAGCTACCTGTGCAACGCTGCCGAGAAGGGCTCCGATGCAGGAAGTTTCATGGTAAAACTGATGAATCTGAAAAAGGAGAAGGACTGGTCCATCCTCGTGATAGCCCATACTCCCAAACGGGATCCCTCCAGACCAATCACCCAGAATGACCTAGCCGGCAGCAAGCGCCTGTACAACTTCTTTGACAGTGCCTTCGCCATCGGCATGTCAGGCCGGGACAACCGGCTCAGGTATGTCAAACAACTCAAGGCCCGGTCCTGTGAGATCCAGTACGGCGGAGATAATGTCCTCCTCTATGAAATCGTCAAGACCGATGGCTTCCTTCGATTCTCCCTGGTTGGCAATGCCCGTGAGAGTGATCATCTGCGGGCTTTCTGTCCCGAAGATAAAGAAGAGCGTAAACAACAGGTAGCAGAAATGAAGGCCATTGGAAAAAGCATCCGTGAAACAGCCGCCGAATTGGGCCTCAGCAAGTCCACTGTCGGCCGCATATACCAGGAACTCGACCGTCCCACCTCGTCCCAGTGTCCCAGTATCCCCGGTGGGACAGTGGGACAATAAAACCCGAAATGACATGAAAACACCAGACATCATTCCCTACGAATACGTTACTCGTTCCCTCTCTTTTGACCCGAAAAAGAGTTCTTTCACCACGTTCCTGGAATCCATGTTGGATCCTCTGGTTGTAGAAGGTCTTGTTGAACAATACCAGCTTGGCGTGACCAAGGCTGGCGACGTGATATTCTTCCAGATTGACAGAGAAGGCCGGTGCCGAACCGGAAAGGTCATGAAATATGATCCGGTCACCGGTCATCGGATTAAGGACGATTCAAGCAAGTGTCCCATCAACTGGATTCATGCGCTGATGAAAAGGAAAGGATTGCTACCGGAAGAATGGGCGCTGAGCCAATGCCTTTTCGGAGAGCATTTACTTTCGATGTATCCGGACCGGACTGTCGCCCTTGTGGAATCAGAGAAGACCGCTGTTTTCTGCGCGGGGTTCATTCCAGAATACATCTGGCTCGCCACCGGAGGGAAGGGGTTCATTCCAGAATACATCTGGCTCGCCACCGGAGGGAAAACCAGTCTGGGCAACAAGATGGATGTCCTGGCTGGACGGAAAGTCGTGGCCTATCCCGATGTTGATGCTTACGGCTTCTGGTGCGAACGCCTTGCCTCCTATTCCAACATTAAAGTAAGTGACTATCTGCAACATATAGCTGGGGACAATCCCTCCTTCAGTCACATGGACCTGGCTGACCTTATCCTGGAAAGCCGGCTGCACCCTGACACATCGCAGAATCCAACTTTCCAACAAATCAAACGATATATCTCTCCGGAATACCATTCAGAAACCGAGGCTCTGATCGAAGACCTGGGCCTAGAGTTTCTAGGCGTCGATTATGCACCTAGCGATTAGAAACCTGCCGCCATCTCATCGCGAGACGACGGCAGTTCTTTAGCTCATCAAATGTTTAAGGAAATTACTTTCCCCTCACAAAGTGCCGGTAATCAGAGCCCCAGGTCCCGACAGAATAGGTCGTACCCTCTTTCTGCCATTCCATCTCCTTTGATGTCAGCTTCACGAGCTTGTATGTAACATTGCTGAAGTCCGACATCGACGGGTTGATGGTAATAGTGCCCTTGTTAATTAGGTCGATGGCATAGTGGCCGCTGTAGTCGTGCGATTCACCGCCCAGGACATAA
>ONUG01000069.1 GCA_900320965.1 uncultured Bacteroidales bacterium
AAGACCGACGATATCCCCGGCCCTGCCCGCCATCAACTGGCATTCGTATGCCACAGGCCAGACCTTATCACCTTCCTGGATTCTCTGGAATATTCCGCTATTGGTCCCGGAACCGATCCATTTCCACTCCACATGCAGCGAATAGTCACCATACTGCCTGGCGGTCCTTAGGTAACCGTTCGGCTTGCCAGAAACGACTATAACTCCATCCTCAACCTTGAATACAGGCTCCTCAGACTCTGACTCAAGCACAGGAACCCATCCTGTCAGGTCCTTCCCGTTGAAAAGGACAGTTTTGCCCTGCCCCTCGAAATGATTGTAAATCACCGTGGGACGAGAAGCCCGGGTGCTGAGGTTGGGGAACCACATGTCATTCTTTGTGAGGCCGCATTTACGGGCCATGTCGATGCTGTACTCCAGCCTCCCGAAATTGGCGTCCACATTGTTGGTGCCGAAAGTGAACTTGATTCCACGCTTCTTCGCCTCCCGGATAATGTATTCATTAGGAATAAGATAGCGAGCGCTGATCTCAAGGGCAATCCCATTCTCCTCCATCACGTCCAGGACTCTGGCCACCCGCTCGGGAGTCCACATCTGGTCGAACCGGTCGTTCAGGAAGTCCGGGAGGAAGAACGCGTTGGCGAATATGTCCGCCGGCTCATTGGAGAGGATCTTGACAGTCTGGTCAACGATCAGATCCATGTATTTCTGGTCGGACAACCCTTCGGGGAGAACCTCCTCATTACGGTAGATCCTGGCGATGCGACCTTTCTGGTCGACGATGGTCATGGCATCCGTGAACAGATAGTCAAAAGTTCCGAGGGCTTCGGAAGAGAAGTCCGCGGTCCATTTGCGGCCCTCTCCCTGGACTCCGCGCAGGAACGGCATGTCCTTAACCTCATCGAAATATTCATAGACTTCCTCGTCATTCGCCAGCATCCGGCCCACTCCACCGGCTCCGGCGTTGGGAGCGACACCATAGTTGATGCCATAGTTCATGCTCATCGCATGGGCCATCTCGGCGGTCAGGCCACCCTTAAGATGGACATGCCAGTCGATGACCGGGAAGTCCTCCTGCTGGAGACGTATGGCCTTGTCCGTGGTCTCATCAACCGGAGGCAGTGTGTCGGCGGGATTCACGGCGTCAGCCGGCAGGCGCTTGAGACTCAAGTTCCTGAAACTGACCGTCCCATGGCCGCCAAGGATGCTGACCTTCCCATGGCCAAGAAGCATCTTCGAGTGAGCGTCTGTCCTGAAAGGCTTTTCAGGCTCAGTGTAGCAAACCACATCCTCTCCCTTGACCTTAACGGAAATATTCTTTCCCCTGACAGCAACTTCAAGCGGAGTCCATTCACCCTCATCCTCAAGTGCCCTGTAGAGGTTGCGCACATGCAGAAGCGATCCGCTTTTGATCGACCCGTCGATCGGGCCGCTATGAAGAAGCACCTGATAACCGCTTCCCGTACCGTCGTCATGGAATGCTATGCATGCGGCGGAACCCTCGGGAGCCTGGAACTCTCCCCGAAGGATAAAGTTCTCGTAATCTCCTCTAAAAGAATGGGTTCCACCCTCTCCGACAGAGACTTCGCCGCCACCGCAAGAAACCATCGCGACCGAGGCGAAAGCCACTGCCAACCATCTTGTTAAACTGACTGTTCTCATTGTCTATTTGTGTTATTTGTTCGCTGTGAAAGCTAAGATATTCGAGATGACCTCATCCGGCTCATCGGTGATCGAAAGGAGCAAGTTCTTGTAGACACCTCTGGAAAGCAGATCCTCAAGAAGGGGATACACCGGGATCTGCCTGCTGAAGAAGTCCTCTCCAAAGAATACCATCGGACTAGCGTAACCAAATGATTCATAATGGTTTTGCGCCGCATCTTGGAAGATCTCCTGCATCGTCCCGGCAGAACCTGGGGAATAGATTATGCCACCTTTTGAGATGGTCAGCAGGATGTCTTCCCTGACACTGTTCATGAAATATTTGGCGATGTCCGTAGCAAGCGGAGTCGACGGCTCGTGACCGTAGAACCAAGTCGGAATGCCGAGACTGCGGTACATTTCCTGAGGATACTTTTTCCTGACCTCGAAAGCGGTCCGCAGCCAACCTGGATCCCGAAACGTTGGAGCCTCCACCATGATTGAGATGGCATCCTCGAGATCCTCATCACTCTTTCCGGCCATCCACGCCCCAAGGTGAGTCGCCTCCATGGCTCCCGGACCGCCTCCGGAAGCCATCAGCTTGCCTTTCTCTGTCAGTTTCTTACTGATGTATGCGATCTTCCGGTAAGTGTCATCTGTCCTCTTCAGGGCATGACCGCCCATTACGGCCACAACCTGACGCTCGTCGAAACGGCTCAGGAAATCGTTCATCGCCTCACCGATGGCATGGTCATGAAGCGAACGTCCCAAGGTCTCCCGGATATTGTCGCTCTCCTTGCCCTTCTCGATGTAGTCCGCATAGACTTTCGAGTCGAAACAGTTAGGGAAAGTGTCCTCATTCTCAGGATCATACCCGTCGTAGAGATACTCAGCCGTGTAAAGCTTGCTGCGGAAAACGTTGTACGGCATCCCCATCCTGGGGAAGACGAGGCAGGATGTGCCTATCCCGTCTTCCAACTCCTTTGGAATCTCGCAGCCGAAGAAAAAGCAGTCCGAGAAACGATGCCGCGCGGCGATGTACTGCGGGGCTTTATTGAAGTCTATATACTGGAAGACATAATGGGTCACGAATCCGGAGCTGTCCGGAGCGGGAAGTTTATCTAGACTCTCTATCTGCTTGTAAGAAGCGGTAGTGGTCATCATGGCGGGACTATCTAATTAGTTGAACATCGGTTGGAGATATTCCCCGATCCTGTCCAGCCAAGTGTAGCTGCCGGTGCCCGGAGAAGCGTTCTGCTGGAAGCAGTGCGGCCTTAAGGCAAGGGTGTGAAGTTCGCTCTGGATGCCCATCGCTCTCATCTGCTCCCAGGCCTTGACAGAGTTCATCGCGGCCCATCCGTCAGCGTCGCCATGGATGAAGAGCATCGGAGCGGTGTCGAGGTCAAAGGAGAATTCAGGGACAAGCCTGGAGGAATCTTCGTTGCCACCTTCTGTGTTCGGGACATCAATGCCGTCAGTAAGGGAATACGCCGGATAAATACCGATACCCCACTGCACATTGCAAGGGACCTTGTCAATGGCGTCGATCGGGTAATATGCCTTATGCCTTGAGGAAGTTACTCCCATCAGTGTCAAATGGCCACCGGCAGAAGAACCCATGATTCCGATACGGTTGGGGTCAAGACCCTTTGAGGGAGCCTCGCTACGAACGATGCGGATCGCCCTCTGGAGATCTTGCCATGCGGTGGTGTGCTTCGACAGCCCAGTGACCGGACGAGGTGTGCGGTACTTCATCACCACGACAGCCATTCCCTTCTCATTCAGGTATTTCCGGACAGGAACGACCTCAAAGCCATCGGGATCATTGCCGGTGTAAGCACCTCCGGAATAGACGATCTGGATCGCCGTCGTCTTAAGGACAGCGGGAATATGCCACTCGATGTAGGGCTTGCACTGGTTCGGCTGCGGATCAGGCATCTTGCCTTCAGGCCAGATGTCTTCCACCGTCTTTGTGACACCAGGAACATCAGCCGCGAAGCGGGTCATGATATTCTCAGGCTCCTGAAGCGGCCCGAGGAAGCCCATCTGGGTCATGAACTCTATTCCTCTCTCAAACCCGAAAGCGCCGTGGCCCTGACCGGGATAAAGATGCAGCTCGGCGGGAATACCCATCCGGCGAAGCTGCCTGTAGACCTGGGTCGAGCCGTTAGGAGAATATGGATCCAAGCCTCCGTGGTGCAGGCTCATAGGGCAGGTTTTCTCGTCAAACTTGAACACCTCGCTGAGGCGGACATCGGTGCCGTAACCTTCGCGAAGGGAAGGTGTGCCTGTCTCCCCGTCATTGGTGACGTATGCCGGGGCATTCACTATCGCCCAATTGATATGGCAAGGGATCTCGTCCAGCTTGTCGATCGGGGCGTAAGCGGGAGTCTGGGACGAAGTCGCAAGCAGAAGAGCGAGGTGGGAACCTGCTGACATCGAGACTGTTCCGATCTTCTCAGGATCGAATCCCCTCTTAGCAGCCTCACTTCTGACCATTCTGACAGCCCTCTGGCCATCTTCCCAAGCGCTCTGGTAGATAGGAAGACCAACGGGGCGAGGTGTCCTGTAGACGAAGTTGACACACTGTACTCCGATCTTGGTAAGTTCTTTCTGCCAATAGTCAATCAAGTGCATATCACAGCAATTCTGATATGACCCGCCGGAAATAAGGATCATGCAGACATCTTTTTTGACTGAAGGGTCAGGAGCGTCGAACCATTCCAGGTAAGCCACCTTATGCTTCTCGGGCTTGAAACCCTTGGCACCTACTTCACTAGTCATCGCGGCGATCTGGTGATCCTGCGGATCAGGCATCTTGCCCTTAGGCCAAATAAGCTCACGCTCCAGGGCAAACGCCTGCATGGAGCATAACAGAAGAACTAATCCTAATAACTTTTTCATATCTTTAAATAATTGATTATTCGGGTAATATGTGATAAACTGCGGATGATTTCGGCTCCGGGAGCGAAATTTTGATTCCTTCGGAAGCAAGTGCGGAACCAGTCTTTACCACGGTCTCGTCCGTGTCCACATTAGTGACTTTGTAGTTCCTCGATGGATCGAGGAATTTAAGGAAGGCGGTATATTCCGGCTCCTGGCAAGTCTCCTGACGGAAGGCCTGTAGCACAGCCTCACCAGTCTCCCTGTCGTGCCAGGCTATCGCCGTCCAGTTGGAGTCATCCTCTGGCCGATGCCAAGGAGTCAGCGGATACATATCCTTAATCAGCAAGTGGTTATATTTCTTCCACTCTCCGAAGGTCGCCCTAAGGCGGTCGTAATCCAGCTGAACATCATGGGTAAACACCTCCGAGATGTTGTAGACCGGCAACCAGGAGGCCCTGGTGATGTAGAACGTGCTGCCTCCGGCAAGACCCGGGTCAAGCTGGCCTTGGGATTCCTTTGTGTTGGCCCCATGGAAAGGTACCCAGCGGTTGAAAGATGTGGTCATTGAGAGGCGAAGGGCTGTGGTCGTACGATCAGCATCACTGCGCATGAAAGGAAGGCTCCGGCGCAGGGACTCAATGTCATTCCTACCGCCTCCGGAAGCGCAATTATCTATGTATGTGCACTTTCCGTTCTCTCCGCAAAACTCTATGATCCGGTCCCACAGCTCGTAATGGCCCTGGATCGCCAAGTTTTCCGTGATGCCTGTTCTGGGCAGACCTGTCTTCTCAGCGGTCTTGGCATCAAATCCAGTCCAGGCTTTGACAGGGTTAGAGTTGTTGTCCTCCCTGAAAAGGTCAACCCCGTTCTCTCCCATCATCTTGATGATTCTGGCGAGTGTCCATTCCAGACAGTCCTTATTTCCTAGATTGTTGGTGTAACGGTTTCCATGGTTATGGTCAGCCCACTGAGGGTTGTAGCCGTAGTTCTTCGCCAGGTCTTCCACATCGCAGACACTCTCCGGCTCGAACCAGGTCAGGACCTTCATTCCAGCCTTGTGGCAGGCCTCATTTGACTCAAGGAAAGTCTTGCCTGGCCATTTGACAGTGTCCAGTTCCCAAGTCCCGACAGTCCCGTACCAGTCTGAAGGCACAGTGTTTCCTCTCGCATCGAAGTACCACCCTGCGTCGAACCACCGGAAATCAGGAACAACATCCTCATAAACAAGCCTTTCCAAAGTCCTTTTCCAAGTGTAGAACCGCTCGGAGATCGATCCGTCGGAGTTGGGAAGTCCGGTGTCAGCGGCAAAGCAGGTGGTAGAGAACGGCTTGATGCGGTTGCCTTGGGCATCGGCCGCAGGCATGTTGTATTTGATGAACCATTCCCTCCAGAGGTTGGTGGCGGCATCCCTGTCCCGGCCTTTGTAAGGAAGCATCACGACAAGGGCAGTACGGATCTTCTCCCCGGGAATCAGAACGGAATCGAATCCGATGCAATTGGCCGCAGTCAAGGTCGTGACATCTCCTTCTGACTTGAACTCAGCGCTCCAGGTACCTGCCCAGCCCAAAGCGAGCAAGGTTCCTCCATCTCCGTGGACGAGATCGAAATACGGGAAATAGACATGCGTGGCACGCCCGAATGGAGACACGAATGTGACCGTGGTGTCTTTAAGTGGAGTCTGGTAATCAGCGTATTTATTCTGCAGGTCACCAAGGCAACCACGCAGGATCGGATCAACACCATTGAATCCGATGACAGCACTGTTGAGTCCGGACAGAGTCTTGCTGGGAGCGGAACCTGAATTCTCGAACCATACAGTGTACTCCAATTCCCCGAACTCACTGTTGAGGAAGGCCTCCACAGTGGCGGTCAGATTCTCATCCATGCGGAATGTGGCCGTCAGAGACTTCCCTGAAGCTTCTGTCTTACAATCTTTTGAGACCAGCTCAAAGCCTTTGAGGCCCTTCACCGGAACTCCGTCATAGACAAACGAAACAGGAACGGCTGAGGGGTCCTCAGCCCAAATCCCGAACATCTCAGCTCCAGTCTGAAGATCAGCGCATGCCCTGTCAGTCGGAGCGACCTTCCCCTTAGAGGAATTGACCACGCCTCCATTACCGCAGCCGGCCAGAAAGATGGAAGCGAAAAACAGCAAGAAAATGAATCTTCTCATTGTGAAAAAAATATGTGGTTATTCAAAGATAATCACTATTTTTATATGTTCACTTAAAAAAACCGATTAATTATAATTGAGAATATGAGAAAAATAATTTGCGCCTTGGCGGTGATGCTGCTTTTGCCCGCTTTCAGTCTAAAGGCCGGAAAAATCATAACCGATAGCGTCCAGAGCCAGATCCTTGGCTCTGAAGTGAAATACAATGTCTACCTTCCGGATGGTTTCGACAAGTCCGAAAAACAGTATCCTGTTGTCTATCTCCTCCACGGGCTCTACGGCACCTACCAGGACTGGGAGCAGAAAGGCACCATGAAAGAAGTGGCTGACGAACTGATCCGTTCCGGCGAAGCGGTTGAGATGGTCATAGTCATGCCCAACGCCGGCGACCCTGACATACACAATGTCTACAACGGCTATTTCAATATGCCCAATTGGAACTACGAGGACTTCTTCTTCAAGGAGTTCATCCCGGCGGTAGAAAAGAAATATCGCGGAATAGGCGACAAAGGCCATAGGGCCGTCATGGGTCTCTCGATGGGCGGAGGCGGCAGCACCGTCTATGCCCAAAGGCATCCAGACATGTTCTCAAGCTGCTATGCGATGAGCGCCTGGCTGGACCAGCAGATCAATCCGAACACCCCCGAGGAGAAGAAGGACAAGTTCTACTACACCTGCAAGGCTGTCCGGGAACATTCCGCCCTCGACTATGTCGATAACGCCGACGATGCCACCCTGGAGGCCCTCAGAACCGTCAAATGGTTCTTCGACTGCGGAGACGACGACTACCTCGTCACCCTGTCTTTCGAGCTGCACAAGAAGATGGCCCTCAAACGGGTGAAGGATGAGCTACGCGTCAGGGACGGTATTCATAACTGGGAATATTGGCACACGGCCCTAAGGACCGCCCTTCCCTTCGCGTCAAGGAATTTCGATAAGTAACAAATCCTGATCATGAGGAAATTCTTCTACTTGACCGTTTTCTTCCTTCTTCTGCCGGCATTTTCCGCCATGGCGGGAAAGGTTGTGACCGACAGCCTTGAAAGCAAGGTCCTGGGCGCGAGTGTAAAATACAATGTCTATCTTCCCAGCGGTTTTGACAAGTCAGACAAACAATATCCTGTTATTTACATGCTTCACGGACTCAGCGACACCTACACCTCATGGGTCGAGAGAGGAGGCATGCAGACGGTGGCCGATGAGCTGATCGGCACCGGAGAGCTCAGGGAGGTGGTGATTATCATGCCGAATGCCGGAGGTCCGGACATCCACAACACCTGGAACGGCTATTTCAACATGCCGGGATGGAACTACGAGGATTTCTTCTTCAAGGAATTCCTTCCTCAAGTCGAGCGGAAGTATCGGATAATCAGCGATAAAGGCCACAGGGCGGTAATGGGTCTCTCCATGGGGGGAGGCGGCAGCACTGTCTATTGCCAAAGGCACCCGGACATGTTCTCGAGCTGCTACGCCATGAGCGCATGGCTGGAGAACAAGCAGGGCCAGGTCGGAGGAAAAGACTTGAAGAAAGACAAGCTTTACTATGTCAGCAACGCTGTCAATGAACATTCCGCACTCGCGTTCATCGACAATGCTGACGATGCCACGCTTCAGGCTCTCCGCACCGTGAAATGGTTCTTCGACTGCGGGGACGACGACTTCCTCGTCCGTCTCTCCTTCGAGCTTCACATGAAGATGAAAGAGAAAGGAGTCAAGAGCGAACTAAGAGTCCGCAACGGAGTCCATAACTGGGAATATTGGCACACGGCCCTACGGACCGCCCTTCCCTTCGCGTCAAGGAATTTCGATAAATAGATAATGGGATTCAGAGGACTGGGAATATTGCTCTCGGCGGTCACCGCCTCCGTCTTGGCTTCTTGCAGGACTGACGGCAAGGATAGTCATGTCGTCGCCTCCGAGGTCGTAATAGCCGAGTCCCCAGCCCCAGACAGCGTGTTCCTCTACACCCCAGGAATAGTTGAGGGATTTGACGGAAGGCTCGTCGTATCAGTCGATTACGGCGGCCCTGGCACAAGCGTGCTGGATGGTGCCCGGTCAGATTTCGGAGACTACAAGTCCGGCAACCAGATCCGTGTTCTTCTGTCAGACGACAATGGAAAGACCTGGCGGGAGACATCCGCCAGGATTCCAATGATGCATGAAATCCTATTCAAGGCCGGTAAGTCACTCTACATGATCGGCCATTCAGGCCGGCTACTCATCACCCGGAGCGACGACAACGGAGAGACCTGGAGTGATCCTTCTGTCCTGTGCCCTGAACCCCGCTGGCACCAGAGCTGCACCCCTGTTGACATCCATGACGGAAAAGTTACCCTGGTCTATGAGAAATGGGTCTCTGACGGCCATCCTTGGCCAGGAGTGGGCCCGGTGCTGATGCAGGCCAAAGTTGACGACGACTTGACAGAAGCCTCCAGCTGGAAGTTCTCGGATCTGTACAATCCAGATGAGGATATGGAAGCCTCGAGACCTTCCGGCATCCCCTTGACCGATCCTGGAAAGGCAGGCATCCTGGAGACAAATGTGATCAGGGTTTACGACGAGAAAAACCCTTTCTACGACCCCTCAGGGAAGTCCGTTGTCCTGATGATGAGGGCCAGCGTAGGTCTTCCTGACATCGGAGTCATGATGAGAGGCGTGGAGAAGCCTGACGGGAGCCTCGCTGTCGAAAAGCTTACGAAGAACGGCCGGGAAATGTTCTTTGCCCATATTCCCGGAGCCGACTTGAAGTTTTACGTGGTATATGACCCTGAAAGCCGCCTTTACTGGTTGCTCCATTCCCAGATGGACGGGCGGATGAACTACCGTCGAAGGCTCGCCCTGTCATATTCCCCGGACCTTCTGAAATGGACTTTAGCCGGTCTTGTGGCCGTAGGCCCCGCTGACAACGCCGCGCGCCACTATGCCTCCATGATCATTCATGGGGACGACCTCCTTATTGTCAGCCGCTCCGGGGACGAGCGGGCCAGGAACTCCCATGACGGGAACCTCGTGACCTTCCATAGAGTAAAGGATTTTAGAAGTTTAATATATTAACACAAAACTATTTCTAATATGCGACCTTTGAAATTATTATCCGTTTTCGCTTTGACGCTGATCTGCGTGAACCTATCGGCGCAGCAGGTGAAACTCTCCGACAAGGAGCTTTACAACGCCATCTGGGCAATGGGGCAGATGTATCCCGACGGATTCACAATCGACCTCAACACCTTGAGACAGCCCCAGAAGGGACTCATGGTCTCATATAAGGAGACCCAGAACAGCTTCGACAAGAAGAGTATCCCGGCGGTAGTGAAGCACGCCCGTGAGCACAACGGCCTTGTGGGAGGCTGGTACAACCCCGAGAATGGAAAGTATTATTTCGACTCGACCAGGATGTTCCCCGAGGACAGCCTCGCGGCCGCATTGGCTTTCGCCCGTGAAAACCATCAGCACACGGTCTATGACGCTGGCAAAGGCATAAACATCAAGTCCAACTACGAGCAGAAAGACTGCCGGATCATCTTCGACTGCGACATGGGCTCCTCGACTGACGATCTGTTCGCCCTGATGCTCCTGTACCGCTACATGGACATGAAGCGCTGCAACCTCCTTGGTGTCGTGGTTGACCGTATGGGAGCCGCCAACGCTGACGCTGTCGACGTGATGAACAACTTCTACGGCTACCCGGACATCCCGATCGGTCTCGAGAGGGCGGGAATACATGACCCTAAGGTGTTTATCCCCTACCACAATGTCGCTTACGCCCGCACGGAGGACGCCGAGAAACTATTCAAGCAGACCTACAAGAGCAAGGACGAGTACCCGGAGGGCTACAAGCTTTACCGCAAGCTTCTCGCGGAGCAGCCTGACCACAGCGTGACGATCGCCTCCGTCGGATTCGTGACCTCTCTTTCGAGGCTTCTCCAGTCCGGTCCGGATGAATATTCCAATCTCTCTGGAGTCGAGCTTGTGAGGAACAAGGTGAAAGCCATCTATGACTACATCTGCTCATATACCGCCGAGCGTGGTTTTCCGCCTTCGGTGCGCGAGATAGGCTCTGCCGTCGGCCTGGCTTCGCCGTCTACGGTTCATATGCACCTCAAGGTGCTTCAGGAGCGCGGCCTCATTCGCCGTGACTCAAAGAAGCCGCGCACCATCGAGGTAGTGAACGACGACACCACCCAGCACCTTGCCACGGTCACGCAGGATGCCAACAACAACGTCATCACGCTGCCCATCGTTGGCAACGTTGCCGCTGGCACGCCCATCCTTGCGGAGCAGAACATTGAGGACTCCATCACCCTGCCCACCAGCATTGTGGGAGACTCCAGCTCCTTTGTTCTCAAGGTTCGTGGTCAGTCCATGATCAACGCTGGTATCTTTGACGGAGACTACGTCATCGTGCGCGAGCAGCACGATGCCCATGACGGAGAGATCGTCGTTGCGCTGATTGACGAATCCGCCACGGTCAAGACGTTCTACCGCGAGAAGGACCAGATTCGCCTCCAGCCCGAGAACGATGCGATGAATCCCATCTATGTGAAGGACGCATCCATCATCGGTCGTGTCACCGCCCTCATTCGTTCCATCTC
>ONUG01000019.1 GCA_900320965.1 uncultured Bacteroidales bacterium
GCGGAGAGGACGAGATTCGAACTCGTGGTACGCTTGAGACGTACGTCGGTTTAGCAAACCGGTGGTTTCAGCCACTCACCCACCTCTCCAGGGGGACTGTGCCGAGGGTTTTGTCAAACCTTTTCGTTTGGTCCGGACTGCAAAGATACAAAAATAAATTATTTCGCAATAGGGGCGGGGGAAAAAGATTCTTCGCTGACGCTCAGAATGACAAGGGCTGGCGCTCAGAATGACATGTTAGACTCCGACGAGATACTTGCTGCCGGGGAGGAGGGAGACGAGCTTCACCGCTGCGGCGCTGCAGATGTAGGAGAGAATGGCTATCGCGGGGATGGCGATGGCGACGGGGAGCATGGGGTTGGCGACGTCGCCACCGATGATCCAGGTCGCTATCGGGGCGAGGAAGAACATGTGGACGAGGTACATGCCGAAGGTCAGCCGTGCCAGACGGGAGACGAAGATCTCCTTCCCAGCGGCAGCGGCACTCGCAGCACCAGCACTAGCACCAACACCAACACCAGCACCAGCACCAGCAGCTGCACCCTTCCTCATCCCTATGCAACTGAACATCAGGAAAAGTCCGAAGGTCTGTATCAGGACGTTAGGCGTGCAGAAGGGCCAAGACCATTCTATCTCAGGGGTCGGGATAAGGACTCCCGGGGTTCCTTTCAACCAGAAGGACCAGGCGGTGAAGGCGCCTCCGACGAGGAAGCATAAAGTCCCGATAGTCAGCCGTTTCCGGCGATCCCAGTCAAGATGGACCCGGATATAGTGTGCGAGGACGAGGTAGCCCAGATAGCCGGAGCAGTACCAGAACGCGCTGAAATTATTCCAGAAACATTCTCCCCAGAGTTCAGGAGTGATGAGCCTGAACCAAGGAATAAAAGTAGTGAATATGAAAAATCCCAGGAATATCCTTTCATCCTTAGCCGAAGCCTTCTCAAGCCATGGTGAGACCACCGGAATGATGATGTAAAGGCTTATCAGCGGATACATGAACCAGAGGTGACCGGCCATCGAGGGGAAGTTGAAGGGCAGGAGCTTAAGATCCGCCAGGGACTGTTCCCAAGTCATCCCGCCCCAAAGCAGAGGAAGGAAGGTGTAAAGAAGCAGGAAGAACACGAACGGGGGAAGGATCCTACCGAAGCGGTGCTTGTAGAACGAGGTCATCGTCTGACCGGGCTTCATGGGGACGAGCAGGAATGCCGAGACAATCATGAAGAGCGGCACGGCGGCCCTGCTGACGAAACCGTCATAGAAGGACACCCAGAACCGGTTCGCCTCATTTGCCAGCATCGAGACGTTCCCGGCCAGTCCCGAAGAGTCCGCACCATAGAAATTCTCGCTCGCATGAACCAACATCACCATCAGGCATGCGACAACCCTGATCCAGTCGATAAACTCGATTCTCTTACTCATATTCCTTTAATATCCAATTATTTCCCTATGCTGAAGACTCCAAGGTCCAGAGCCTCTCCGAAGACCTTGGAAGCAATTCCCTCCAAATTCTCGGCATCGCCTTCAAGGTGGAAGGTACATTGCGCATGGGTCAGGCTCTCACCAGGGGCAAGGGCGGCTCCAGGTGATGAAGTCTCGATCTCATAGAAAGGTCCCATCACCTCGCCGGTCTCGGTGGGACCGTCATTGTAGGAATTGATCACATCGCCACCGAAACAGTCCTCCTGCGGTCCCCATTGGGCATTGACGTAATCTCTTGGTCCTGAGGGTACTGAATACTTAAGAATATTAAGAAGGCCTGAAGAGGGGTCATAACTGCCACAAAGGCCGCGGCCGCTTCCGTCTGGAAGACCGATCTTGGAACGGAATTTTCCGTCGATCCGGAAATATATCATCCCGTCCCGGACAATCAGCCGGTCAGCGGGAACTTTCCCGAAATATTCATCATTGACAACCTTGCCGGCAAAGCCTTGGTCGTACGGGATGAACACTACAGTGGAGGGTGCCGGAGGGTACATTCCCAGAAGCCAGACTGACGGCATTCCGGTCTCCTTTGTCCATTCAAAGGCGCCGAGGTTAGTCAAGGTGTTCACAGTGCGATAGGCCACGGGGCGGATGCCCTCAGGAAGCTTAATCCCCAGAACAGCCTCTATTCCAGCGGCTTCCAGAAGCGAAACCTTACGACGGATCCCTATTTGGAACTCCCGCCCGGCCGCGTTCTTAAGGACAGTCTCTTTCGTGAATATGGCTTCCGACCCGCTGGCGGATTCTACCTTAAAAGGTTCGGAATCGATGACGGCGGGAACATCCCAGTTGGCGAAGATTTGCTCCTGCCCAGGCCCAAAGAACCAGGAGAACGGGCCGCCTTCGGGACCGATCCAGAAGCGCTCCTCTCCCCCGAAAGGATTGAACTGGGGATTCGCGAACCCGGCGGCGATAGCCTTCCGGCTGATCCAACCGAAACTCTGTCCCTGAAGGCCGCTGGCCGCCGAGGTCATCACCCTGCCCTGAAACTCAGGCACAACCGACACCCTTGCCATGCCATCCGCCGAGACCAGCTCCACCACATTCAGCCCATTAGACTTCAAAAAACCCAGATCGCTTCCGTAAGTACCCATACCTCAAATATTGATGAACACAAAAATAATAAACTCAAGCCGGAAAATGACTATATTTGGGAAAATAAAACCCCGGAAATGAATATCAGGAACTATCTTCTCTCACTCGCGGCCATTGTCATAACCTCAACCAGCGCGTTCGCTCAGGAGACGCCAAGCCGTCATGCGGTGCCGGGGCAAAGGTACCTTAAGGAATATTGGGGGCGTTCGGAGCTGTACCTCCAGCACCAAGCCTACTACATGCTGGATCTGGCAGACAAGGCCCTGGATGCCAATCCTCCTTCCCTGAAGATTGGCAGGGAAAGGGAAATGGCCTTCCTGATGCTGGACGCCGTGGTCCACGAGCCAGCCCCTATTGACAACCCCGCCGTGCTGGAGTTCCTATCTGGCAGGATGAACAAAGTCCTGGAGGATCTTGACAAGCCTTTAAAGGGAAGGAAATCTTTGAGAATCTACAAGTTATACAACTGCGGAATGCTTTTCCGGACTCGTGACCTGACCATCGCCGTGGACCTCAACGGCCGTGACGGAAAGCTCATTCCGGACGAGATCATGAAGAAGATCGTGGGACACATCGACGCCCTCTTTGTCACCCATAACCACGGAGACCATTTCGACAGTCATGTCAGGGACTTCTGCCACAAGGCTGGAGTGCCGGTGTTTGGCACGGAAGAGACTTTCAAGAACGACATCCAGGTCCGCCACATCCGCCACGACGATCTCTACACCTTTGAAGAGAATCTCCCGAAAGGAAAGATCACAGTCAATGTCCTTCCTGGCCATCAGGATGCCCTCCAGAACAACATCTGGATCATCACCCTTCCTAACGGCAAGGTGGTGGGAGCGACCGGAGACCAGTGGCTCAGTGGAGGAGAAGATCTCAAATGGCTGAAGGACATTCACTTAAGACTTCCGAAGATCGATGTACTGGCCATGGATTGCTGGATTCACGACTTCGACGAGCATGTCGCGGATTTCTCCCCGAGACTCCTTGTCTCCCAGCACGAGAACGAGATCGGTGCCCACGGCATCGACCACCGGGAAGCCTACTGGATGACAATGTTCAAGAACACGAAGGTCCACCAAAGCCAGGTCCCATGGATCCTGATGGCCTGGGGAGAATGGTTTGACTATTAATAATAATCATGAGACGGCTCTTCATCATACTCTCCACCATATTCTTTTGCGTTTCCCTTTCAGCCCAAAGCATTTTCCTGGAGGCTGAAGGATTCGCGGACATCGGAGTACCTTTCGCCAACATCGTCAAGCCAAACAAGGTCCAGAAGGATTGGGCTGAGGCTGAGATCGGAGTGCTGCTGCACCTGGACATGCCGGTTTTCCATCCTGAATATAACCACAGGGAGTATGGCACTCACCCGGATCCCTCAACGTTTAATCCGACCGAACTCAACACGGACCAGTGGCTTGAGACAGCCGCCAAGTTGGGGGCGAAATATGCCGTCCTTACAGCCAAGCATGGCAGCGGTTTCACCCTATGGCCGACTTCCACGCATGACTACAACATCAGCCGCTCCCCATGGAAGGACGGGAAGGGAGACATAGTCAAGGATTTTGTCAACTCATGCCATAAATACGGCATCAAGCCAGGAATATACGCCAATATGGCGACCAATGGATACCTTTGGGTTGATAATCCGGGACTTGTGCAGCCCGGCTCTCCCATCACCCAAGAGCAGTACAGTGACATCATCATTCGGCAACTGACCGAGCTCTGGGGCAATTACGGGCCCTTGTTCGAGGTGTGGTTCGACGGAGGCATCCTGTCTCCAGCCCAGGGAGGAGCGGATGTGCTGTCGCTGATAAAGAAACTGCAGCCTGAAGCGATAGCTTTCCAAGGCCCGTACGGCTATGACAACCTGATCCGCTGGGTCGGCAATGAGGTCGGAACGGCTCCTGATCCTTGCTGGGCAACAGCTGACTCCACAACTAATTCCGACGGGGTTAAGGTCGTGACTGGCCTTTATGGTCGGCCGGACGCCCCATTCTGGTGCCCTGGAGAATCCGATTTCACCCTGCGGAGGCAGAGTGCCTTCGGTGGCGGCTGGATGTGGCACGAAGGGCAGGACGACATGATCTATTCCATTGAAGAACTGATGGATAAATACGAGACCAGCGTCGGGCGCAACACCAATATGCTTCTGGGTCTCGTGATCGACAACAGGGGTCTGATTCCTGACGCTGATGTCAAACAGGCCGAGAAGTACGGCGAGGCGATTTGTGGGCGCTACGGAACTCCGTGTGCCGAGACCTCCGGCAAAGGCGCTCAGGTCGCCGTATTTCGTAAATAGCTGAACCCCATTAAGTTATAAAAAACGCGTAGCTTATTTGGCTACGCATTTTTTATAAAGTACTATTAATCAATTACTTCTAAATCGATTCTATTTAGACACAGGGCGGAGATCGATGCCGAGCTCGTCGAGCTGGACCTGATCTATTTGTGACGGAGAGTCGATCATCACGTCGCGGCCCTGGTTGTTCTTCGGGAAGGCAATGAAGTCGCGGATGCTCTCCTTGCCGGCGAACAGGGTGCAGACACGGTCGAAACCGAAGGCCAGACCTCCGTGGGGCGGGGCGCCGTACTGGAAGGCGTGGATGATGAAGCCGAACTTGTACTCAGCCTCCTCGGGGCCTATTCCAAGGACCTCGAACATCCTCTTCTGCACGTCGGCGTTATGGATCCTGATGGAACCTCCGCCGAGCTCGTTGCCGTTCAGCACGAAGTCATAGGCGTTGGCGCAGACCCTTTCCAGATCCTCTTTCTTGTTGCTGTTGAACCAGTCCATGTGCTCGGGCTTGGGAGCCGTGAAAGGATGGTGCATGGCGTAGAAACGGCCGTCCTCCTCGCTCCACTCAAGAAGCGGGAAGTCCACGATCCACAGCGGTGCGAACACCTTTGGATCCCTAAGGCCGAGCCTACCGCCCATCTCAAGGCGCAGGACACCCAGCATGGTCTGGACCTTACGCTTCTCAGGTCCGCTCATCACGAAGACAATGTCGCCAGTCTTGGCCTCGACAGCCTCGGCAATAGCCTTGAGCTGCTCGGGAGTGTAGAACTTGTCGATAGAGGATTTAACCGAACCGTCAGCGTTCAACTTAATGTAGATCAAGCCCTTGGCTCCAACCTGAGGCCTCTTGACCCACTCTGTGATCTCGTCGATTTGCTTGCGGGTGTATTCGGCTCCGCCGGGAACGGCGATAGCGCCAACGTAGGCCGCGTCGTCAAGAACGGAGAATCCGTTGCCTTTGACCTTGTCAGTGATCTCGTTGATGGTCATTCCGAAACGGACATCCGGCTTGTCGGAGCCGTACTTGTCCATGGCGTCGTACCAGCTCATCCTGGGAAGAGGGTTGGGAATGTCCACGTCCAGGACATTCTTGAACAGGGTACGCATCATCCCCTCGAACATATTCAGGACATCCTCCTGCTCGACGAAACTCATCTCGCAGTCGATCTGGGTGAATTCAGGCTGGCGGTCAGCCCTGAGGTCCTCGTCACGGAAGCACCTGACAATCTGGAAGTAACGGTCATATCCAGCGACCATCAGCAGCTGCTTGAAAGTCTGGGGGCTCTGAGGGAGGGCGTAGAACTGGCCGGGGTTCATCCTTGAAGGGACCACAAAGTCGCGGGCTCCTTCGGGAGTGGATTTGATCAGGTAAGGGGTCTCAATCTCCATGAAGTTCTTGGAGTCGAGATAGTTCCTGACCTCATGGGCGAGCCTGTGGCGAAGTGCCAAAGCCTGCTGGAGGGGGTTCCTACGAAGGTCGAGATACCTGTACTTTGCCCTGATGTCCTCGCCGCCGTCGCTCTCGTCCTCGATCGTGAAAGGAGGGGTGACGGACTTGTTGAGAATATTGATGGATTCGACTTTGATCTCTATGTCGCCGGTCGGCATCTTGGCGTTTTTGCTCTGGCGCTCAACTACTTCCCCGACAACCTGGATAACGAATTCACGTCCGAGGGATGTGGCTGTCTCAACGAGGGAGGCTTCAGCGTCGGCCTCAACCACAAGCTGGGTTATGCCGTAGCGGTCGCGGAGGTCGATGAAAGTCATTCCTCCGAGTTTTCTGGACCTCTGGACCCATCCGGCCAGAGTCACTTTCTGTCCTACATTGGCGATGCGAAGTTCGCCGCAAGTGTGGTCTCTGTACATATCTGTTTTTGTTAATATTCAGTCAAGTCTGCAAATTTAGCGATTTATGTCCAACTTTGATAGAAGAAAATGAGTTATCTTCGCGTCATGGAAGTCAGAGCAAAAAAATCCCTCGGCCAGCATTTCCTGACAGACCAGGACATAGCTCGGCGCATTGTCGATGCCCTTCAGGGTTCTCCGGTCCTTGAGGTCGGTCCGGGCATGGGTGTGTTGACCAAATACCTTATCCCACAATTGGCCGGCCAGGCGCTCGAGCCCGGCCGCGTCCATTCTCGCTTCGCTGCGGCTGAGTACGGCCTAAGCTCGACGCCTGCTCCGGCCACCGAGGTGACAGAGCAGTCACCAACTGTATCACCAAGGCTGAAAGCCATCGAGATTGACAAGGAGAGTGTGGCGTATTTGAAGAAGCATTTTCCTGAGCTGGGAGATGGGTTGATCGAGGGGGATTTCCTGAAGATGGACCTTCAGGGGTTGTTCCCTGGACAGTTCTCGATCATCGGCAACTTCCCGTACAACATTTCCTCCCAGATATTCTTCAAGATCATCGACAACCGGGATCTGGTGCCGGAGGTTGTGTGCATGATCCAGAAAGAGGTGGCTGAACGGATCGCCGAGAAGCCAGGAACGAAGACCTACGGCATCCTGTCGGTCTTTCTCCAGGCGTGGTACGACATTGAATATCTGTTCACTGTGGGTTCCGGAGCTTTCAATCCTCCGCCCAAGGTCCAGTCGGCGGTTATCCGCTTGACTCGTAATTCCAGGACTGAGCTGGGCTGTGATGAGAAGCTTTTTAAGACTATTGTAAAGACTGCTTTCGGCCAGAGGCGCAAGACCCTGCGCAACTCCCTGAAGCCGATTTATGCCGACCGGTCCCTGAGCGGAGCCGAAGGGCCGGTCTTCGACCTCCGCCCCGAACGCCTCAGCGTCGAAGACTTCCTCGACCTCACCCTCCGCCTCACTCCGTAATCATCTCACCGAGGCCCCTTTATAATGTCTCCAGGAGACGGGCGATGAGGAAGCCGAGATAGTTACCGACGGCATAGCCGACGACGCCGACTGATAGACCGCCCGCGAGAACGGACTTGTTCTTCATCGCTGCTGCCATCATCGGCACGAAAGGAGGCGAGCAGATATACGCCACGGAACTGACAGTCATTGTGTCGGCATCGACCTTAAACGGTTTCGCGGCCAGCACCTCAAGAAGTAGTGAGAAGAATATGACGAACGTCAAGTAGCCCAGCATATTCAAACTGCCACTTATGCTGAGTGAACGCAGATCCGCCATTGAAGCGACCACGACTGAGAACACATAGATGCAATACATCCCTATCTCGTAGCCATATTTACGCTTTTTTATTGGTCTCCAGAACGAGGCGGCTATGCCGAGAGTGGTCAGGCTCAGGATCAGCACTGTCATGAACGCCCCGTCTCCAGCAAGAAGGCCCAATCCGGCGGAAATACCTATGATCAAGGCATCTACGGCCAGGAGAAAACCAGCGTCACGGAGCCCCTGCTCCTTTTCCTGTTCCTTGATCTCCTCCAGGTCATCATCGCTTTTCTGGGCCGGCAACCAGCGGCGGAACATGCGGATTCCGACAGAGAGCAGAAAGGTCAGGTATAAGAAACTCACCGCCATATCGAACGAGTTCAGAAGAATGAACGTCTCCTCCGACACGCCCAGCATCACCTTGAGCGAAGCGAGGTTGATTGTCCCTCCTGTGTAGACTCCGGTCAGCATCCCGCCGATTTTCGCCCCGTCCTCCATATTCCTTCCAAAGAGGAAATAACCGACTATGACAGAAATGGTGACAGCGGCCAAACCAAGCAAGAGAGCGATCAGCTGACTTCTTGTCTTGCTACGCTGGAAGGTGCATGAGAATAGCATCAACGGTATGGCCAGCGGTACCGTAGCGCTTGACAGGACATCTTGAACATCAGCCATTCCGGAAGGGTGAAACAGGTTCCCGAATATGATTCCCATGATATAGAGAATCAGCACCGGGCCGATCTTGTCCAACAGGGGAAAACGCCTGCACAGCCACAGCACGCAGGCCGGGCAGAGCAGGAAAAAGACGATGGTCAAAATGTTTCCAACCAAAGCAGGCTGCCAGATTCTTTATCTGAAAATATTCAAAACCTGTACGCAGGCCCTGACATCGTGCATGGGGTACATGCGGAAAGCGATGGTGTCGACCGTGTCGTTAAGGTGCTCCTTGATGAAATCCCAGATACGCATGGCATAGTCCGCTCCCTCGGGGACACTCTGGTACTTCCATGCGCAAAGGTTGGCGATCAGAGCCTCGGCCTGAACCCACGGAACCATCTGGGAATCAATCTCTCCATCAGATTCTTTTCCTAAGACCACATAACCGTCTCCAGACAGCCCATCCATTCCGGACCTGTAAAGCTGAAGGCAGGTGTCTTTGACATGGTTGATCACATCCATGTCCTGAATCGCGTAAGCGGCATCGAGGATTGACCAAGACGCCTCGAGATCCAGCCCGAACATGCAACCCGACGGCACAAGACTCCAATCCTTGGAGAACCGGAGCTCGAGATGACCAGTCTGAGGATTGAAGAACTCACTGACCATCACATCGATAAGGTCAGCGATAACCCCACGCAAAGAAGGATCTCTCCAGACACGGTAAAGATTCGAATAACTTTCAAGTAGATAGAGATGAGAGACCGCGAGCCGGGATTCGTCCTTGGGCGTGAAATCTCGTGACAAAGCTTCCTTGTAGCCTCCCAGGGAGAGATCATGGAACTCTTTCTCGACAATCTTGTAGAGATTGATCGCCTGCTTTAGAGACTCCTCGTCCTTTGTCGCTCCGTAAAACTCACTTAATGCGTAGATCGCGAGGGCCTGGTTGCTCAGCAGGGCGTCTGTGTCTTTCTTCTCACCCCAAGAGTCCACATAAACAAAGGCTCCACCGTACTTATGGTCGATAAAATGCTGGATGAAATAGTCCTTCCCGTTCATCGCCGGCATCAGGTATTCCTTTTTGTGGAATAGCCTGTAGGCGTTGGAGAAAGCCCAGATTATACGAGCGTTAAGCTGCTCTTCCCTATCGGCGTCCTTGTCGGCGGCAAGCCCCTCGGCGATCTTCCCGTAGAAGCCGCCGCGGGGGTCTTGCATGCCAGACCAGAATTTGAGGATGTCCCACTCGAGGACTTCCTTAACCTCCTTTAAAAGGATGTCTGTCCTTCCTGTCATGACGGCTGTAATTAAATGTTACAGCGTCTTGATGTGGATGTTGCGCCAACGGACCTTGATGCCACCGCCGTCATGGATCTGGAGGCAAATTCTGCCCCTGCCCTTGCCGATCGCCTCATCGGTGATGTCGGTCATGGGCTCACCGTTCAGCCAGGACTGCAGGTGGTCACCCTCAAGGCGGATACGCATCGTGTTCCAATCCCCGTATTTGAGAATATTCTCCTTCTCGTCAGGAATCTGGTAGAGCCAGCCGCGGCCGTACGACTCGTACACACCACCTGTGTCGTGGTTCGGCGGAGCGACCTCAACCTGCCATCCGCTGACCTTGACACCTTCGGGAACGATGGAACGGATGAAAACACCGGAATTGCCGTCAGCGAACTGCTGGAATTCAAGAGTGAGGTCGAAGTTGTAATAATATTCATCAGTTCCGAAATAACCATAAGCCTTGTCAGGACCGCTCTCGCAGACGAGATAACCCTCATCGTCGACATACCAGAGCTCAGTGCCATAGTTGATCCATCCGGTCAGGTCCTTGCCGTTGAACAGATCTTTCTCAACCGGCTTGGGATCAGGAAGTTCCTTAATCTTAATGTTGCGGAACCAAGCGGGATAGCCATGGTCCTGGAGGCAGATGTGTCCGGTCGGGGACATGCCGTACTCAGTGGCCTCAGCCCATTTGCCGGCGGCCTTGCGGGCGAACCAATCCTCGCTCCAGGCGTCAAACTCGACAGTGACTTTGCCGTTCAGAAGGTAAGTGACATGACCGTTGTCGAAAATGATCTCACTCTCGTTCCACTGGCCGGCGGGCTTGAGGACGCGCTTGTCGAAATCAGGGACATACATGGCGTAGTCAACGCCGCACCTCTGCCAAGGCTCAAGGACATAGCCGTCGTTCATCTCAGTGAAGTTCTCGTCATCAATGAGCTGATACTCAGGACCTGTCACATAAGGGACTTTCAGAACGGGGTTCTCAACGACATGGTACATCATGCCGCTATTGCCGCCTTTGCTGATCTTCCACTCCCACTTCAGATCGAAGTTCGTGTATTCTTTATCCGTGACAATGTAGCCATTCTCGTCACTGCCTTGCCCTTCGGCCTGGATCGCTCCGTCGGCGACCGTCCAGGGGCCGGTCAATTCTTTTCCGTTGTAATCTCTCCAACCGTTCAGGGTCTGCCCGTCAAAAAGGAGTTGCCAACCATCGGCTTTCTCTTGCGAAGTCAGGGTGTTCTGCTTCGATGAGCAGGCCACGAGAGCGAGGACAGCGAGAGTCATCGCTCCTGTCCAATAAATCAACTTTCTCATATTCAATATGTTAATAAGATGAAACAAAAATCAAATCACTAAGAGCCCCATGATCATGAAAAACAGGATGACAAGAAGGAGTACCGAGATGGTCACGCAGCCGCAACCACAACCGATTCCCCTTTTGGCACCTTCGGTGAAACCTCTGTCGCCTTCTCCGCTGCGGGAGAACAAAAGGCCGATAACGCCGCCCACAAGGGCGCAGATCAGGATAAATCTTAACATAGTGAACAAATTTACTAATTTTCCACACTATTTCAATAGTCGAGGCGAATTGTTATCTTTGTAAGAAGGATTATAAAACTAAAAAAGATATGTTCGCGAAAGAAATCTACATCGCCAGACGGAGAACTCTGCTGGAGAAGATGGCTGCAACAGCACCTGAAGGGAAAAGAGGTATCGCCCTCTTCGTCGGAAACGTCGAGGCGGCAGCCCAGTACAAGGACAACGCTTACAAATTCCGTCAGGATTCTTCCTGGCTATATTATTTCGGAATAGATGAGCCCCGCTTCGGAGCTGTAATCGACCTGGACAGCGGCGAGCAGACCATCTACGCCGACGACGTCGAGATCGGTGACATCATCTGGATGGGACCGCAGCCTTCCGTGGCATCCAAGGCCGCCGCTGTCGGAATTGACAAATCAGCTCCTTACGGGGCCATGAGTGTCGCGGTGACCAAGGCTCTTGCCACCGGTAGAGACATCCACTTCCTGCCGCCGAGCAGATACTACAACACCATGAAACTGGCTTCCCTGGTGGGGATCCCGGAAGAGGATGTCAGCAAGGTCGCCCCGATCGCCGAGGATGGCGGAAGACACGCCTCCGAAGAGCTTGTCAAGGCTGTGATCTCAATGAGGCTCGTCAAGGAACCTTGTGAGATTGAGCAACTTGACGATGCCGGAGCTCTGGGACAGGAAATGCACTCGATCGGAAGGGACAACATCAAGATCGGAGTCATCGAGCAGGATATTGTCGGAAAGATGGAGGGCCTTGTGCTCCAGAAAGGCTGGGGAGTGTCTTTCCCGACCATCTTGACCCAGCACGGTGAGACTCTCCACAACCACCTCCATGACAAGATCGTCGAACCGGGCAAACTGATGGTCATCGACGCAGGAGCGGAGAACAACATGCACTACGCCTCGGACTTCACCAGGACGTACCCAACCTCAGGCAAATTCACAACGAAACAACGGGAGGTCTACCAAATCGTGTGCGATTGTAATGAATTTGCCTTCAGCCTGATCAGGCCCGGAATCACTTATCGGGATGTCCACCTTGCCACCGCCAGGAAGATGCTTGAGGGGCTCTCGGCCCTCGGGCTTGTCAAAGGTGACCTCGACACCATGGTGGCCGAGGGAATCGCCGGACTGTTCCAGCCTCACGGCCTTGGCCACAACATGGGCTTGGATGTCCACGACATGGAAGACTTGAATGAGAACCTTGTCGGTTACGATCCTGACCAGACCCGGTCCACTCAGCTTGGCCTTGGAAGCCTCAGGATGGCCCGAAGGCTTGTCCCCGGCAATGTCATCACCGATGAGCCGGGAATATATTTCATCCCCGCCCTCATTGAGAAATGGAAGTCCGAAGGGACAGGCAAGGGCTTTGTCAATTTCGCCCGGCTTGAGGAATATTACGACTTCGGAGGCATTCGTTTGGAGGACGATGTGCTCGTGACCCAGGACGGTGCCCGCCGCACCGGACCCAACCGTCTGCCCATCCAACCGGATGACGTAGAAGCTGCCATGACATGTCAACCGTAATCATCATCCTGGCCGTCCTGTGCGGCGTGATCGGAATAGCCGGGAGCATCCTTCCGGCACTTCCCGGGCCTCCGGTCAGTTGGGCTGGCCTCCTCATCCTTTACCTATGGGGAAGCGGGACCAATGGTGCCGGTGATCCCATCTCCACAAAGTTCCTCCTGATTTGGCTAGTCATCACAATTGTCGTCTGCATAGTCGATTATGTGGTCCCGGCCTATTTCACCCGAGTCACAGGAGGAAGCAAAGCGGCCGGGCGGGGAGCGATTGTCGGATTGATCATAGGGATGTTCGTCCCTCCGGTGGGAATCATCCTCGGCACTCTTGGCGGAGCCTTCCTCGCCGAATATCTGGTCGCCCGAAAAGGAGGCTGGGATTCCGCGAGATCAGCCCTGGGCGCACTTCTGGGATTCTTTTTCGGCACTGGTATCAAATTGATAGCCAGCGGCTTGATGATGTACTACATCATAGTATTCATTAAATAGATTTCTGATTTCGAAAGATTATTCCTAAATTTATTGGATTTTAGGAAAAAGGCCGAAAATGGCAGGAGGAAAAGCGAAATATTGGATCATAGGTCTGATGGGTTTTATCATCGGGGCCTTGCTTGTGGCGGCATTTGACACAGCCATGAACACAACCTCGTCAAACGAGTACTGCATGAGCTGTCACACCCATGAGCAAGCCGACTTGGACTGGAAAAAATCCCCTCACTACCTTAGCCATAGCGGTACCATGACCGACTGCGCCGCCTGTCACCTTCCTCCGAAGGAAGACGGTCTGATGAAATACTATGTGGCCAAGACCAGGATCGGGGTCAAGGATCTTTGGGCAAAGATGACAAAGGATCCTTCCGAGATCGACTGGGAGTCCAAGCGACAGCTCGAGCATGCCCGCAAGATCGTCTACAACTCATCTTGCGAGAAGTGCCATGTCAACCTGTTCCCGGAAGGAATCTCGGACGACGGTATCACAGCCCACCTCCACTACGAGGAAAACGCTGAGAAACTCGGCCTGGACTGCATCAGCTGCCACCTCGACGTAGGTCACTACATGCCAGGATACGAGCACAAACGCTTGGAAGGCAAAGTTATCGAGGCGGACAATGGCCCGATCTACGAGTCCCTTGCCACCGTCAGTTCCTTCGAGGACTTCACGGAGACCGTGCCAGGCACAAAGGCCGCCATAAGGATGATAGCCGTCCCTGGAGGTGAGTTCCTTATGGGAAGCCCCGACAAGGAGCCATTCCATTCAGACGACGAGGGTCCCCAGAAGAAGGTCAAAATCTCGCCTTTCTTCATGGGTGAGGTTGAAGTCACATGGAGACAGTTCTGGGCCTTCTACAACGAGACCATGTCTGAGGGAAGGACTCCTCCGGAGAAGATCTACGCCAACAACAACCGTCCGGATGTCGATGCCGTGAGCGGCCCGACTCCCCCGTTCGGTTTCCCTGACCAGGGCTGGGGCATGGGCGACCGCCCGGCCATAACCATGACCCACTACGCCGCCACGACATTCTGCCAGTGGCTCTCCCTTAAGACCGGACGTCACTACCGCCTTCCTACCGAAGCCGAGTGGGAATACGCCGCGAGGGGCGGTACAGACAGCCCTTATTTCTTCGAGGGTAATCCTAAGAAATACGTTGGTGGAGGCCTCTTTGGCAAAC
Source organism: uncultured Bacteroidales bacterium (assembly GCA_900320965.1). Classification (GTDB taxonomy): domain Bacteria; phylum Bacteroidota; class Bacteroidia; order Bacteroidales; family UBA932; genus Cryptobacteroides. The sequence continues at coordinate 14,700 of ONUG01000019.1, forward strand.
TGAAGGGAGCGGACACAACCATGATCGCACGCTACGTGGTCTACTCTGGCGACAGTGGTGGAAAGACCCAGGAACCGACTTTCGTTAAAGCTAATCCGTTCGGTCTTAAGAATATGCTCGGGAACGTCATGGAGTACTGCTCCGACTGGTATGCCGCCGACGCATATTCCAAAATCAAGGACGGAGAACTTGATCCCAAGGGCCCCTCAAATGGAGACGAGCATGTGGTTCGAGGCGGAAGTTATGCTGACGACGCGTCCGTGGTCCGCAGCGCCTCAAGAGGCCACACTGAACACGACAAGTGGCTCAAGACAGATCCGCAGAATCCCAAGAGCATCTGGTGGTACTCTGACATCAAGGGCGTAGGATTCCGTGTGGTCTGCGATGTACCGGAAGATGTGAAAGCAAATTAATTACTTAATACTAATAATGTTATGAGCGAAAACAAAATGGACAGAAGATCATTTCTCGGCACCAGTGCCAAGATCGGTGTTGCTGGTATCGTCGGAGGCGGGCTCCTCGCGGCCTGCAGCGAGAAAGAACCCAAATTAATTCCCCTCAGGCAACCTGGCGAGTACTACGTGCCTGAGCTGCCCGACAAAGCTATTGACGGGAAAGCCCTCAAAGTTGGTGTCATAGGATGCGGTGGCCGTGGATCAGGCGCCATCATGAACCTTCTCGACGCCGCTGACGGAATCACAGTCACAGCTCTCGGAGACACTTTCATCGACCGTCTGACAAGTCTGAAGGACAAGCTGAAAGAGAGAAATCAGGTTGTTCCCGACGAGAATTGCTTCATCGGCTTCGATGCCTACAAGAAGGTTATAGATTCGGGCGTTGACATGGTCATTTGCACGACGCCCCCGAATTTCCGTCCCGTCCACTTCCAGTACGCCACTGAAAAAGGTGTCCATTCCTTCCTCGAGAAGCCTATCGCAGTTGACGCGAAGGGCTATCGCCAGATCATGGCCACCGCCAAGCAGGCCGAGGCTAAGGGTCTGAGCGTGGTCTGCGGAACCCAGCGCCACCACCAGCGTCCTTATGTCGAGGCGTTCAAGAAGATCCAGGAAGGCTTGATTGGTGAGATCACCGGAGGTAATGTCTACTGGAACGGAGGTATGCTCTGGTACAGGGAGCGCCAGAAAGGCTGGAGCGACATGGAGTGGATGATCCGCGACTGGGTCAACTGGGAGTGGCTCTCAGGCGACCACATCGTCGAGCAGCATGTCCACAACATCGACGTTTTCAACTGGATGATCGGCTACAAGCACCCCATCAAGGCCACCGGTTTCGGTAGCCGCCAGCGCAGGGTCACCGGCGACCAGTTCGACAACTTCAGCGTTGACTTCGAGTACGAGAACGGCGTCCACCTCCACAGCATGTGCCGCCAGATCGACGGTTGCTCCAACAACGTCAGCGAAGAGGTCCACGGAACCAAGGGATATTGGAAATCCGCCGAGGAGACCATCTACGACCTCCAGGGCAACGTCCTCTGGACCTTTGACTGGGATGGCATGAGGGCCGAGTTCAAGCAGGAGGATCCTTATGTCCTCGAGCATGTCGACTGGGTCAACCACATCCGCAAAGGCACAGCCCATGTCGAGGCTGGAGAGTGCGGAATGTCCTCCCTTTGCGGTATCATGGGCCGCGAGGCTGCCTACACAGGTCAGACCGTCGAGTGGGAACAGATCAGCGCCGCCGATCTCGACCTTATGCCCGAGACACTTGAGATGGGCAAGATGGACATGAAGAAGTACAAGGTCCACGTACCTGGAACCGGAAAATAAACGACCATGGACAGAAGATTATTCCTTAAGACTTCAGCATTGGGAGGAGCGGCCGTAGCCGCTTCTTCCATCATACCTGCCTGCGCCACAGGATCGTCAAAGAATGGCAAAAAGAAAGTCGAGACCGTTCCTCTCAACCTCTCTTTCCAGGAGGGAATAGCCCCCGGCGAGACTCTCGCTGAGAAACTCGACTTTATGGAGAACCTTGGTGTCGTCGGTTTCGAGCCCGGCGGACGTGGTCTCAAAGGCCGTGTCAAGGAGATCCAGGACGCCCTGAAAGGCAGGAACATCAAGGTAAGCGCCATCTGCGCCGGTTTTGACGGTTTCATCCTTTCCGAGGATCCAGCCATCAAAAACGCTTTCGACACGACCATGCGCGAGATTGTCGAGGCAGCCGGAGCTCTCGGCTCCACAGGTGTCATCATGGTTCCGGCTTTCAATGGCCAGCAGCCTTGCAAGCCCCACACCATGGAGACCCGCGATTACCTATGCGAGGAACTCCACAAGCTCGGCGAGTTCGCCAAGAGCTGCGGAACGACCGTGATCCTTGAGCCTCTCAACCGCAAGGAGTGCTTCTACATGAGGCTTGTCGCTGACGGAGCCGCTATCGCCCGCGATGCCAACAGTGATGGCGTGAAAGTCATGGGAGACTTCTGGCACATGCAGGAAGAGACCTCTGACTACGGTGCCTTCATGTCCGCTGGCAAGAAATATCTCCAGCATGTCCACATGGCCAGCCGCGGCAACCGCCGCATGCCTGGCGAGGACGGTGCTCTTGACAACTATGTCGAGGGATTCAAGGCTCTCCAGCAGCTCGGTTACGACAAATATGTCAGCTTCGAGTGCGGATGCGGCGGAGACAGGGCGACCCTTGTGACCAATGCTGTCAATCTCCTCCGCGCCCAGTGGGAGGAGGCCCAGGCATGAGAAGCCTTTATCTGACAAACACTCTAACCCGGAACAAGGAACTTTTCGTTCCTGTCCACGAGGGACATGTCGGGATGTACGTCTGCGGACCCACCGTGTACGGAGACGCGCATCTCGGCCATGCCCGTCCGGGTGTCACCTATGACGTGTTGTTCAAGCTCCTTCGCCACCTCGGCTACAAAGTTCGCTACGTTAGGAATATCACCGACGTGGGCCATCTTGAGCACGACGCTGACGAGGGTGAGGACAAGATCAGCAAAAAAGCCCGTCTGGAACAGCTGGAGCCGATGGAGGTAGTCCAAAGCTACACATTCCGCTACCACGAGGCCATGAGACTCCTCAACGTGGCGCCTCCTTCCATCGAGCCTCGCGCCTCCGGGCACATCATCGAGCAGATTGAGACGATCAAGAAGATTCTCGAGGCAGGATATGCCTATGTCTCAAATGGTTCCGTCTATTTCGACGTTCAGAAATATTCCGAGAAATACCATTACGGCATTCTTTCCGGACGCAACCTGGATGACACTCTCGAAGGCACAAGGACGCTTGACGGACAGGGCGACAAACGGGCACCCTTCGATTTCGCCCTTTGGAAAAAGGCCGAGCCTGAGCACATAATGCACTGGCCGAGCCCTTGGAGCGAGGGTTTCCCCGGATGGCATCTGGAATGCTCCGTCATGGGAGAGAAATATCTTGGCGAAGAGTTCGATATTCACGGAGGAGGAATGGACCTTATGTTCCCTCACCATGAGTGCGAGATCGCTCAGAATGTGGCATGGAGGGGAACCAAAGGCGTCCGTTACTGGGTCCACAACAACATGATAACGATCAACGGCCAGAAGATGGGCAAGTCCCTGGGGAACTTCATCACCCTGCCGGAGCTTTTCTCCGGCAACCACCCGAAGCTCGACCAGGCATATTCCCCGATGACTGTCCGGTTCTTTATTCTCCAGGCCCATTACCGCGGCACTCTCGACTTCAGCAATGAGGCTCTCAAGGCTTCCGAGAAGGCTCTTAAGAGAGTCCTGCAGGCCTACAAGGACCTTGTCGCATTGGCCAAGTCCCACAATGTCATCCTGAGCGAAGCGAAGGATCTCCCCTACGGAGAGCTTTTCACCTTCGTCGCCCCCGACACCTGCCCTGCTGACTCCCCGGAAATCAAAGCCATCTTCGAAGGAGTTTATGATGCCCTTTGCGACGACCTCAACACTCCCGTGGCGTTGTCTCACATCTTTGAGGCTGTGAGGATTATCAACACCGCCAAGGCGGGCGTGACGGGAAACGCTCCGGGCATGACGGACGGAGACATCAAGACTTTGCTTCAGATCTTCGATGACATAGTCTTCGGAGTCCTCGGGCTGAAAGACGAGAACGCAGGAGACGGAGGAAAGAGCCAGGAAGTCATTTCCGGCCTGATGGACATGGTGCTTGAGGAAAGGGCCAAGGCCAAGGCAGCCAAGGACTGGGCTCAAAGCGACTCCATCCGGGATCATCTCAAAGCCCTCGGCATCACCGTCAAAGACACCAAGGACGGCGCCGAATGGACGCTTGAGTAGCAGAGGCCCATTCTCAATCAGATTTCTCCTGTCATGCGAGCGAAACGCTCCAGGACCTGGACCGACATGTAGGCACAGTTGATCCAGTGGGTGCGTTGTGAATAAGGAACTTCCGGATTATAGAACCACTTGGTGGAGAGTATTCCGGTAAGCGGGCTTTGGGATTTCACCGCTGAATCCATCAAAGCCTTGCCCTTGGCCAGAGCCAGCTTGTCGCCGGTCACGCTATATAATGACAGGAAAGAGTTCGCCATCTCGGCATTACTGGCGTCGATCGGAGTCTGGTAGTTGTACTGCTCGAAGACGCAAGGTGTGAGCATGGTTTTGTAGCCTTCCGGACCCACGACCGTGTCCCAGTAGGTGAACTGATCCTCGCAGAAACGGGCCATCTCCACGCACTGCTCAATTTCCTTCTTAGAAGGGTTCTCTTTATTAAGAAGGTATGCGATGAAATCATTGGCTTGCGCGTGAGTCAAGTCCTGGTACTTCTGCCAGGATTCGGTCGGCTGGTCCTCGAATTGACCGTTGAAATTGAAGGATTCAAGCACATTCTTCTTAATCCACTCCTCTCCGCGGATACGGGCCTCCTCATAGTCTTGTAGGCCATATTCATCCCTCAACCTGACGAAAAGCTGAAGCAGAGGAGTCGGGATGCTTCTGGCGGGAGTCACCGACACACCGGTGTCAAACTCAACCTTTACCGGCCAGGAACCATCCTCTGCCTGGTGACGTTTGTAAGTATTGGCGATGTGGATGGCGAAGTCGTAATACCTCTTCTCCCCCGTGGCATTATAAAGATCGAGAAGCGCATGACCAGAGGTGACCGCCTCCATAAACATCGTCTTGCCTTTGTTGATCTGGTGGACATAATATTCACCCGTGGTCTTGTCCAAGGGATTCAGATAATAAGTGGCAGGGAAATATTCCAAAGGAGCTCCTGCGGGCTGAGCGCTGCCCATCATGCACTCTGCGGCATTACGGGCAATAAT
>ONUG01000017.1 GCA_900320965.1 uncultured Bacteroidales bacterium
GTCGAGAATCCGAACACCCAGATCACACTTGAGCAGATCAAAGAGGAGACCGGAGACGATGATTACGAGATCGGTGATGTCTACACCAAGAAGCTTTCCCTCGCATCTTTCGGCCGCAGGGGTATCCTGAATATCCGGCAGAACCTCCAGGGAAGGATCATGGACATCGACAAGGCGAATGTCTTCAAGGAGTATTCCGACAAGGTAGGAGAGATCTTCACTGGTGAGATCTACCAGACTTGGTCAAAGGAAGTCATTATCCTTGACGAGGACAGCAACGAGCTCCATCTTCCCAAGAATGAGCAGATTCCGGGAGAGCGCTTCAAGAAGGGAGACACCATCCGCGCCATCATCAAGAGCGTCGAGATGAAGAACAACACCACTCCCTACATCACCCTCTCCAGGACTTCCAACGAGTTCCTTGAGAAGCTTTTCGAACTCGAGGTCCCCGAGATCTTCGATGGCCTGATCACCATCAAGAAGGTTGTCCGTGTTCCCGGAGAGAGAGCGAAGGTCGCTGTCGAGTCTTACGACGAGAGAATCGACCCGATCGGTGCTTGCATCGGTGTCAAAGGTTCCAGGATCATCGGTATTGTACGCGAGCTCCGCAATGAGAACATCGACGTCCTCCAGTGGACATCGAACACGCAGCTTCTCATCCAGAGGGCCCTCAATCCCGCGAGGGTCTCATCAATTGACCTTGGGAATTCTCCGGAAGACAAGATCAAGGTCTACATGCAGCCTGATGAGGTCAAGAAGGGTATCGGCCGTGGAGGATGCAACATAAAACTCGCCGGAATGCTTGTCGGAAGGGAGATCGAGGTCTGGAGAGAGCTTGACAAAGACGAGATCCAGGAGGAAGAGGACGTTCTTCTCGACGAATTCAGCAACGAGATCGACCAGTGGGTCATCGACCGCCTCAAGGCTATAGGTTGCGACACCGCCAAGAGCGTGCTCGCTTTCACTCCGGAGGATATTGCCAAGAGAGCCGATCTCGAGGATGAGACCGTCGCTGAGGTGTTCCGGATTTTGCAGGCCGAGTTCGAGGACTAACCTGCCGGACAGATTATTAATTTAAAGGGGTTGAATATGGGTGAAATCAGATTAAACAAACTTATAAGAACTTACAATATCGGTCTCCAGAATCTAGTGGATTTTCTGGGCAGCATCGGCGTGGAGGTTGACGCCAACCCTAACGCCAAGATCTCTGACGAGCATCTTCCCGCCATCGAGAAGCAGTTCGGCAAGGATCTGGAGATGAAAAAGGCTTCTGAGAAAGTTGACATCAAGCTAACCGAGATCCTGGAACGCACTTCAAGAAAACAGCAGGAGGCGGTCCAGGAGGACGAATTTGAGGAACCGGTCAGGGAGACTGTCATAAAGAGCAATGTCTTCACTCCAAAAGAGATCAAATCGGAGCCGAAACCCGAGCCGAGCAAGGAGCCGGAACCAGTTTCTGAGCCTGTGAAGGAGCCGGTCAAGGAACCGGAGCCGGAGCCAATCCCGGAACCCGAGCCTATTCCGGAACCCGAACCGGTCAAGGAACCTGAGCCTATCAAGGAACCCGAGCCGGTCAAAGAGCCCGTGGCCCCTGTTGAGCCAGCCCCGGAAATAGTCCCTGAACCCGAACCGGAGCCGGAGCCTGTCGATGAACCTGTAGTCACACCGCCGGAGGCGCCTTCCGCCCCAACCCCTGCGGAGAAACCGGCAGTAATTGAAGATCAGGCTACACCAGCACAGGACAATAAAGAGGAGAAGACCGAGACACAAGCCCAGGAGAGTGTACCTGGATTCAAGGTCCTGGGTAAGATCGACATGTCCCAGTTCGAGAAGAAGAGCGGCAAGAAGAGAGAGAGGATCGCCAAGGGCAGCCAGAAGGTTGACGTGGCCAAGGAAGGGAAGCAGGCTGACAACAATTCCCGTAAGGACAAGAAAGAGGGCAAAGCCAACCAAGACCAGAAGGGAAGCAAGAAGCGCGGCCGCGGAGCGGACCGTTTCAAGCCGGCCATGACCGAGGAAGAGCAGGAGGCGATGCAGAAGGAGATCCAGAAGCAGGTCAAAGAGACCTACGCCAGGATGAACGACAACAAGAAGAACAATTTCGGAGCCAAGTACCGCAAGGAGAAGAGGGAGCAGGCCGCGGCCAGGACCCAGGAGGAGATGGCGCAGGTAATGGCGGAGAAAACCGTCTTGAAAGTCACCGAGTTCGTCACTGTCAACGATCTCGCTACCCTCATGAACAACACCCCTGTCAACGAGGTCATCAAAGCTTGTATGGAGCTCGGTCTCATGGTTTCCATCAACCAGAGGCTCGACGCTGAGGCATTGGTGCTTGTTGCCGAGCAGTTCGGTTATAAAGTGGAGTTCGTCACCGCTGAGCTTACCGAGGAGATCGAGGGAAATGAAAACCAGGAGGAGAGCGAGGAGGATCTCGTCCCGAGACCTCCCGTGATCACTGTCATGGGACACGTCGACCACGGTAAGACATCGTTGCTCGACTATATTCGTAAATCAAACGTCATCGCTGGAGAGGCCGGAGGTATCACCCAGCACATCGGAGCCTACAATGTCAAGCTTCCAGACGGAAGGAGGATCACCTTCCTCGACACTCCTGGTCATGAGGCCTTCACGGCCATGCGAGCCAGGGGCGCCCAGCTGACTGACCTCGCCATCATCATCATCGCCGCGGACGACGCCGTGATGCCCCAGACCGTCGAGGCCATCAACCATGCCCAGGCGGCCGGAGTTCCTATGGTATTCGCCATCAATAAGATAGACAAGCCCGGAGCCATGCCGGAGAAGATCTACCAGCAGCTCGCGCAGATGAATATCCTCACAGAAGCGTGGGGTGGAAAATACCAGAGCCAGGAAATCTCAGCGAAGAAGGGTCTTAATGTGGACAAGCTCCTTGAGAAGGTCCTTCTCGAGACCGATTTGCTCGAGCTTAAAGCCAATCCCAAGAAGAATGGCGTCGGTGCTGTCATCGAGTCCTCTCTTGACAAAGGCCGCGGCTACCTCGCCACAGTCCTTGTCCAGAACGGAACACTCCGCACTGGAGACATGGTGCTCAGCGGATGCTACTACGGCCGTATCAAAGCCATGTTCAACGAGAGAGGCCAGAAAGTCAAAGAGGCTGGTCCCTCCACTCCTGTAAGCATCCTTGGACTCAACGGCGCTCCGAGCGCTGGTGACAAGTTCAATGTCATGCAGGATGAGAAAGAGGCAAAGGCTATCGCCAACAAGCGAGAGCAATTGATCCGTATCCAGGGAATCAAGACCCAGAAACACATGACTTTGGAGGAGATCGGAAGACGTATCGCGATCGGCAACTTCAAGGAACTCAATGTCATTGTCAAGGGTGATGTGGACGGCTCTGTCGAGGCGCTGTCCGACTCGCTGATCAAGCTTTCAACAGAGCAGGTCAGGGTCAACGTGATCCACAAGGCTGTCGGAGCCATCTCCGAGTCAGATGTGATTCTGGCCGAAGCCTCTGACGCCGTCATCATCGGTTTCCAGGTACGTCCTTCGACCGATGCCAGGAAAGTGGCCGATGAACAGGGAATCGAGATCCGTCTTTACTCTGTCATCTACGACGCCATCAATGATGTCAAAGATGGTATCGAGGGCTTGCTCGAACCCATCAAGAAGGAGGAGGTCACCGGTACCGCAGAAGTCAAGCAGACCTTCAAGATCTCCAAGGTCGGCACAATCGCCGGATGCCTTGTCAGGGATGGAAAGATCGCCAAGACCTCACAGTGCAGGCTTATCCGTGATGGTATCGTGGTCTACACCGGCGACATCGCCAGTCTCAAGAGGAACAAGGACGACGCCAAGGAGGTCTCTGCCGGTATGGAATGTGGTATTGGTATCGAGAAATTCAACGACATCAAGGTCGGGGATATGATCGAGGCCTTCATCATCACTGAGATCAAACAGACTCTCGACTAGACAGACTGTTTAATTAAGACATGAATAAAATAATCTCTACCTCCCTTGCCTTTATTATGGCATCAGGGATGGCTTTCGCCGACACTTCTATCAAGGATTTCCGGGTTCAACACTCAGACAAGCCGTTGGCTGTCGAGGACAAGCACCCCCTTTTCAGCTGGAAGATGGACTCTGATGTCAGAGGACAGAGACAGAGCGCTTACCAGATCTCTGTGATCAGGGAGGTCGATGGGAGTGAGATCTGGAACACAGGTCGCGTCGAGAGCGACAAGTCAGTCGACATCGCTTACAATGGCGTCGCTCTCCAAGCTGAAAAAGGCTACACTGTGAACCTTTCTGTCTGGGACAAAGATGGAGAGAGGCATGACACCTCGACTCGTTTTGAGACCGGATTGATGAATCCTCGTATCTCCGCCTGGAACGGGGCTGACTGGATCGGTTTGAAGCAACTCCGCCTGGACGCTTCTTCTCAAGTCGTTTATGAGATAGAGACCGAGTTCAGTCTTGTTAAGGGAGATGTCGCGTCGCTAGTTCTCGGCGCTGGTGACATCCGTCTTAAAAACGCGTTCCTCAACGACTTCGGAGTACAATCCGAGGAAAACTACATAAAGGTGGACTTTGATTTCGGGACAGAGGAGATCCGGATCTACAGGGTTGGATATTACAAGGATGACAAGGCGACAGTGCCTTTCATCACTGTCAACAAGGCCACCTATCCGGAGTCAAATCTGCATGAGGTCTTCTCAGCTCGACCCAAAGAAGGTGATCACAGTCTCAACATAAAAGTCGAGGCAGGAAACATCAGCTTCATCCTCGACGGGAAGGATGTGGTCAGCACCCCACCCAGGGTGAGAAGGTCCCAGGGAGGAAATGAATTCTCCGTGGGCATGATGGGTAGCAGCAGACGCCTGGCTTCCAAATTCACCCTCAGCAAGTTAGGAAGCGGAGGCGACTTCCCTTCTTTCCCTAACCTGAACTCTGTCGGATTCGCCGCGGCTCCAGGAAGTGAAGTCATTTACAATGATTTCCGCATCCTGAATTCCGGCCGAAGTGAAGACAGGATCGTATTCTCCGCAGACAGGGGTCCCGGATATTCCATATTCAACGGGAAACCTGGGATTAAGGTGAACGGAAAAGAGATCGTGGTGTCCAACTCCGGATCCAAAGAGATTCTCTCCTACGCTGACCCCAGCTATGGTGCCGAGACCATGCTTCGAACAGAGTTTGACCTCGAAAACAAAAGAATCAAGTCTGCCAAGCTGTATGCGTCTGCCATGGGTGTCTACAACATGTACCTCAACGGCGACAAGGTGGGCAAGGATTGGTTCGCTCCTGGAGACAGCCAGTACCGTGAGACAATCTGCTACCTCGCCTACGACGTGACAGACATGGTGCGGTCCGGGCACAATGCTCTCGGAGCCGAACTGTCGCCAGGTTGGTACACTGGTTACATGACATTCACTGTCAGTAACTTCAACTTTTTCGGAGACTATGAGGCTCTCCTCTCCAGACTTGTTGTTACCTATGAGGATGGTTCCAAGGAAGTGATAGTCTCCAGGCCGGGCGAATGGAAGGCATTCAAGGATGGTCCGTTACGTAGCGGGAGTTTCTTCCACGGAATGAGGTATGATGCCTCCCGCGAAGCTTCAGTCAAAGGCTGGAACGAAGTCGGTTACGATGACTCCGCTTGGACTCCGGCGGAAAAGATCGACAAGCGGGACTGGATCGACTTCGACATCGTTGCCCGTTACGACGAGGTCGTCCGGTTGCGTGAGACCATCTCCGCCAAGGAAGTAATGCCCACACACAGCCCTGACGGCCACACCTACATCTACAATATGGGCGTCAACATGGTCGGCGTCCCCTCCATCACCATCCCAGAGGGCTGGTTGAAGAAGGGTGACAAGGTCATCCTGGCTTATGGGGAGCAGGTCTACCCAGGTCTTAAGGGAGACAAGAAGGAATATGTCACTCGCTTCGGGAAAAAAGGGCGCGGGGTCGCCGGCCAGGTCCTTTTCGAGACCAACAGGGCTGCCATGAACCTGGACGTCTACACCGCCGACGGCTCTGGGGAAGTAACCATCAAGCCTGAAGGCACCTACAGAGGGTACCAGTATATTCAAGTCACCCTCCCATCACACACCGGGCCGCTCCCTCTCGGGAATGTCAAAGGACTCGTACTCTCTTCTTCGGAGATTCCGACAGGACGCTACGAAGCCACCACCTCCGACGGAAAGACTGGAGCGCTTTTGAACCAATTGTTCAAGAACATCCAAAGAAGCCAACTCGGTAACTTCTTCACAATTCCCACAGACTGTCCCCAGAGAAATGAGAGGATGGGCTGGACGGGAGATGCCCAGGCATACACCCGGACAGGCATCTACAACTCTGACACTCAGAATTTCTACCGCCAGTGGATGGTAGCGCTGAGGGCTGACCAGGGTGTGGGAAATGACAAGGAGGTTCCGGGAGGAATAGGCTCCACAGTCCCGACGTACAACAAGACCGATGACCCCACATTCGCCACGGGAACAACTTGGTCCGCCGCTGTCTGCCAGGTTCCATGGCAGATGTACATCCAATACGGAGACAAGCGGATCATCGAAGAGAACATCGAGACAATGATGGACTGGCTCAACGGAATGGCATTCTACAAAGCCAGTGATGAGCATCCTTATCTTTCCGCCAAAGCTTCTGGACTGGCTGACTGGCTGGCCCTTGACAACCGGACTCCATCGGATATCGTCAACAACGCCATCTACATCCACATGATGGAGGTGACCGCGATAATGGCAGAGGCGATCGGCCGTGACGACTATGCTGCGATCCTTCGGGACCGGCACGACAAGGCTAAGGCCGATTGGAACAGCGTCTATGTGGATCCAGCCACCGGTAAGACCCGCAGTACAAACGGAGAGATAATCCACACTCAGGCTTCCTATGCCACACCGCTGAATTTCAACTGCTTCAGTGACGAGAATAAGGCGAAAGCAGAGGCCTATCTGGCCGAACTTGCGGCTGACCCGAACCTGAGCGGACCATCTCCCTCCGATAAAAGATTCAAACCGTGGACAATCACCACAGGTTTCTCCGGGACTCCGAACATCCTTCCGGCACTCTCCCGTGGAGGGTACGTCGAAGAGGCATTCAGGATGATTACCTGCACTGATTTCGCTTCGTGGCTGTATCCTGTCACCAAAGGAGCGACAAGCGTCTGGGAGAGGTGGAACTCCTATGACACCGCTTTCTCAGACCCTTCCTCAAACGGGATGAACTCATTCAACCACTTCGCCCTCGGTGCTGTCGGCCAATGGATGTACGAGTTCCAGCTTGGAATAACCACGGAACACGGCCAAGGGCAGGCCGGCTACCAGCACTTCGTACTCCAGCCAACCTCCGGAGGCATCTACACCTCCCTGGAAGGAAGTTATGACTCCAACTACGGGACGATAAAAAGCGCCTGGAAGGCTGAAAAAGGCAGGATGGTTTCCTACAAGGCAACGGTACCGGCTAACACTTCAGCCACAGTTTATCTCCCCGTCGGAGAGGAAGTCTCCGAGTTCGGTTCCGCTGAAGGAGCGAGATTCATCGAGATCACTTCGAGAAATGGACTTAGGACCGCGAAGTATGAGGTCACGTCCGGCACCTGGGAATTCACTATCGGGAAGAGCGTCACCGTGAATTAGTGAACACGCTGATAACCTGGCGGGCAGGGGCGACGTCGTGGACGCGAAGGATGGATGCCCCGCCTTGAAGAGCCAGAAGGTTCGCGGCGCAGGTCGCCGGAAGAGCTTCTGAAGGAGTGATTCCCAAGGGTTTGTACAGGAAACTTTTGCGAGAGAGGCCGGCCAGGATTGGTCGGCCGAACTCTTTAAATAGAGCTAAATTATTAAGAATAAACCAGTTCTGCTGGACGGTCTTAGCGAAGCCAAAGCCTGGATCGAGAATCCAATCTTTGACTCCATGAGTGTCAGCAACCTCGGAAACGGTCCTGAAGAATTCCAGCATTTCTTTCGCGATGTCATCATAGTCAGTCAAAGAGCACATATCCTTGGGCGTCCCTCTGGTGTGCATAGACACATACTTAAGTCCAAGCTCGCCGACAAGCTTCCACATGGCCTCAGACCCACCGCTCACATCATTGACTATGAAAGGACCGATCAGATCGAAAGCTCTGGACACAATCCCCGGACGGAAGCTGTCTATGGACAGGCTCAATCCAGGTCGCTCGGACGATAGGATCCTCAGCGCTGGTTCCAGCCTTCCCCACTCTATTTCTTCGCTGACAGAGTCTGAGCCAGGCCTGGTCGAGCAAGCCCCAAGGTCGAGAATGTCAGCGCCTTCCTCAAGCATGGAGTCGATCTTTGAAAGGAAAAACTCCGGATCAAGGCCGGGACCGGAAGCCAGCAGACGGCTGTCCTCGTAGAAGGAGTCGTCAGTAAGGTTGACGATTCCCATGAGTAGGATCTTTCTGGTCTGTTCGGCTATCATTTTCTACAAAAATAGGTAAAAAATAGATATCTTTGTGGATAATTATTTTACAAACCAAAATGCTGATTGTTGTTGAAGGATTGGATGGAGCCGGGAAGTCCACTCAGGTCAGAAAATTGAAGGCTTACCTTGAACAGGTCTGCCAGGATCTGGAGTACATCCACTTCCCCAGGTACGACTCCCCCGTCTACGGCGACCTTATAGGGCGGTTCCTAAGGGGTGATTTCGGGTCTAACGAGTCCGTCCATCCTCAGCTTGTCGCCCTGCTTTTCGCCGAGGATAGGCATGGGGCGGCCCCGGACATCAAGAAAGTCCTCTCGCGGGGCGGAACAGTTCTCCTTGACAGGTACGTTTATTCAAACATCGCCTATCAATGCGCCAAGCTCTCCAACCCGGATGAGCGGGAGCAGCTCAGGGAATGGATAATCAACACCGAGTTCGGCGCCTTCGACCTTCCAAGGCCCGACCTGAACATATTCCTGGATGTTCCCATCTCCTTTGTGGAAAGCCGGCTTGAAGCTGAGCGCAAGGGCGGCGACCGGGATTACCTCCACGGAGGAAAGGACATCCACGAGGCAAGCATCGAGTTCCAGAAAAGAGTCCAGGACATCTACAAGCGCCAAGCCTCCCTCGACCGGGATTTCATACGCATCGACTGTTCCGGACCTGACGGATCAATGCTTCCCCCCGACGAAATATTCACAAAAATCAAGAAATTGACAGACGAACGTCTCTCTCTGACAGATGAACACTAGTATCTTCCATTACAGGCTCAGAAGGCTGTGCGCCTTCATCGTTGGGCTGGTCTTCCTTCTAGCCGGCATATTCAAATTGCTCGACCCCGTCGGAGCCGGTCTCGTGGTTGAGGAATATTACAGGTTCCTCCATCTGGACTTCCTGATTTCCTCAGCGAAGGTCGTGGCAGTCGCTCTCGCTCTGCTGGAAGCTTTGCTGGGTGCCGCCATGATAAGCGGCGTCTGGAGAAAACCAGTCGCCGTGGCGACCACTGTCCTTATCTGCTTTTTCACTGTCCTGACGTTCTTCCTGGCCATCTTCAATCCATCGATGGACTGCGGCTGTTTCGGCGAGGTGATTCATCTGAGCAACCTCCAGACATTCCTGAAGAACGTCGTCCTTCTGGTTCTCGCCTCCATCGCTTTCTTCCCGTTCAATGATTTCGGCAAGCCCAAGAAGAGAAAATATGTCTCATTTACGATCGCTGCCCTTTCGATTGCCGCTTTCACCTACTATTCGCTGAACTCACTGCCTTTAGTTGACTACACAGCGTTCAGGCCCGGAAGTGAGCTGGTCGCCTCAACGGACGGAGCGAATGATTTCACCTCGACCTTCATCTACGAGAAGAACGGGCAGGAAGGAGCCTTCAGCCTCGACAAGCTTCCAGACTCCACTTGGACTTATGTGCGTACGGAAGTTATCCGGATCAACGGTCTGAAAGCTGGCGGGGAACCTCCTGTGCTGGCATTCTCCGACTCCACCGGTGAATATAAGGACGAGATAGCAACTCTTGGAAATGTGTTAGTGATCTCAGTACCAGCTCCTTCCGAGATGAAAGGCGACGACTGGACAAGAATCGCCGAGGTGGTTGACGGAGCTAAGAAAGCCGGTTTCTCCCCTCTGCTTCTCCTTACCGGAAACAAGACAAGGTTTGACAATCTGACGACACTGGTTCCCGAGACCAGGGATAGACTCTCATCCCACGTGTTCTTCTCCGACAGGAAGACTCTTCTCGCCATGAACCGGTCCAACGGCGGAGCCACTTGGTTCAATGATGGCCAACTTATCCGCAAGTTCCACTCAAGCAAGCTACCCTCTGACGAATCCCTCCTGGAGATGACAGGGGACAATCCGACAGAGACTATGCTCCAGTCAAGCACAAAGGGCAGGCTCCGTTTCCAAGGATTCCTGCTTTACACAATAGCGCTACTGCTTCTAATTTAACCGAAAGACATGATAGAGTTGAATCCCCTTTCCGCGGTCTCCCCGATAGACGGGCGCTACGCATCGAAGACATCTTCCCTTCGGGACTATTTCAGTGAATATGCCCTAATCCGTTACAGGACAAGGGTCGAGATAGAGTACTTCATAGCTCTTTGCGGGATACCTCTTCCCCAACTCGCCAATTTCGGGGAAGGCACAGGGAAAAGCGCCGAGGAGTTATTCAAGGAACTCCGTTCCATCTATCTTGGCATGACTCCGGAAGCGGCTTCAAGAGTCAAGGAGATCGAGAAGACCACCAACCATGATGTCAAAGCCGTCGAGTACCTCATTAAAGAGCATTTTGACCGGTTGGGGCTTTCCGCATGGAAGGAATTCATCCACTTTGGCCTGACTTCCCAGGACATCAACAACACCTCTCAGCCCCTAATGCTAAAGGAAGCGCTTGAGAATGAATATATTCCCGCATTAAAAGAGATAGTGGCCATCCTCCAGGCAGATGCTTTGGAGTGGAAAGATGTGCCAATGCTGGCCAAGACTCATGGGCAGCCGGCCACGCCCACGCGGCTAGGCAAGGAGTTCCAGGTCTTTGTGGCTAGACTGCAGGAGCAGATCCGCCAGTTTGAAAGCCTCTCCTACCCCGCAAAATTCGGAGGGGCGACCGGCAACATGAATGCCCACAAGGTCGCCTATCCTCAGATCGACTGGAAGTGTTTCGCCGATGGTTTCGTCTCGTCGCTAGGGCTGGACAGGTCTTATCCCACGACCCAGATCGAGCATTACGACAACCTGGCCGCCATTTTCGATTGCCTCAGAAGGATCAACACCATCTTGATCGACCTTTGCAGGGACATCTGGACCTACATTTCGATGGAGTATTTCCGCCAGAAGGTCGTCAAGGGAGAGGTTGGCTCATCCGCCATGCCCCACAAAGTTAACCCCATCGATTTCGAGAACGCCGAAGGTAATCTCGGCATGGCTAATGCCGTACTGACCTTCCTTTCGATGAAACTTCCGATCTCCAGGCTCCAGAGAGACTTGACCGATTCCACCGTACAAAGGAATATCGGAGTCCCCATCGCCCATGGAATGATCTCGTTCGCTTCCCTGAAAAAAGGACTCGGGAAACTCATACTCAACAAGGAAGCCATTGACGCTGACCTACATCGCAACTGGGCGGTCGTCGCCGAGGCCCTGCAGACTATCTTGCGCAGGGAAGGATATCCGAACCCCTACGAGACTCTAAAAGCCCTCACCAGGACAGGGGCCGCGATCGACGAGAAGACAATCGAGGACTTTATCGGAACCCTCGACATCAGCGAAAGTGTCAAAGAGGAGATGCGTGCCATCACCCCTTGGACTTACACTGGAATATAATCGGATTATTCAACAACGTAGACATCATCGCCGGGTTCGGCGAAACCAAAGTTCTCCCGGGCATAACGCTCGAGAGAATCTTTGTCTGAGATGAGGCCGTGAATTTGAGCGTCCATCTCTTTGATCTCCTGGTTGTACTTTTCGATAAGCTTGTCCTGACGCTTGATCTCGGCTCCGGCCTTGACCCATCTGACAATGTTGTTCTGGTTCACGAAACCGACAAGGATGAAGAACAATCCCGTAGCTAAGATGGAATAACGGATGAAGGAACGCTTCTCGGCGTTCTTCCCATCTTTGTCCCTGTTCCAGATGTCCCTGAACTTTCCCATTAGATCTTTAACGTTATTAACGCGAAAATAGTTATTTTTGTAACAATAATAACCACACGTGAAAACAAATTAACAATATTCAAAAAATATGAAACCTACACTTCTTGTGCTCGCGGCAGGCATGGGCAGCCGCTACGGAGGACTCAAACAAATGGACGGACTCGGTCCAAGCGGCGAAACTATCATCGATTACTCCATTTACGACGCTGTGGAAGCCGGATTCGGCAAAGTCGTCTACATCGTCCGGGAATATTTCCTGCAACAATTCAAAGACACCGTCAGGCAGAAATATTCAGGCATCCTGTGCCCTGACGGGACACCGTTGGAGTTTGACTTCGTGGTCCAGGAACTGAACAAGATCCCTTCAAGGTTCACTCTCAATCCTGAGCGTCAGAAACCGTGGGGAACAGCGCATGCGGTTCTGATGGCCAAGGATGTCATCCACGAGCCTTTCGCCGTCATCAATGGTGACGACTTCTACGGCAAAGAGTCCTTCAAGACCATCGCCGGTTGGCTCAAAGGACATGAGGACAGCAATGGTGTCTGCGCGATCGTCGGATTCGAGCTCGACAACACCCTCTCGGAATACGGAACTGTCTCCCGTGGCATCTGCCACTACGGAGAGGACAGGAACCTTACCAGCGTCGTGGAGTTTGTCAATGTCGGAGCTGAGCAGGACTCAAAAGTCTACGGAGACAACACGGTCTCTGGCCAGACGCATGTCGAGCTGAATGCCAAGGCCCTTTGCTCGATGAACATGTGGGGATTCACTCCAGACTATTTTGACCTTAGCGAAGCAGTCTTCGAGAAGTTCCTGGAAACCAACAACATGGAACTCAAGAAAGAGTATTACATTCCCTATGCCGTCGACTACATAATGAAAAACAACGGCTACAAGTGCGAGGTTCTCTCGACTCCCGCCCGCTGGTTCGGCGTGACTTACAAAGAAGACCGTCCCGGAGTTGTCGCCAAGTTCCAGGAACTCGCCGATAATGGCATCTACCCCACCCCGCTCTGGAAAAAATAGATCCGCATGTCATTTTTCAAACCCAGAAAAGTCGAGAAGGACTATGATCTTCTCTCCTCCTGCTCCTGGTACACCCCGGACGTGGGAGGGCTGTTCGCCGTGCTCGGATGGTTCCTTGTGGGTCTTATCATCGCCGGTATTGTCACCGCTCCGCTGATGCTTGGCGGCACCGTGCCGCTCTACTACGTGATGCTGATCATGTATCCGCTCCAGTTCGTGGCCGTGTTCATTTTCGTCAGGATCAAGAGTTCCAGGAATATGGCCTTCGACACCGGCTACGCCCTTGACAACAACCATTTCGGCAAGTGGGGCGGAGCATCTCTCGCGGCGATTGTGGCGGTCGCCACCATTGCGGCCGGGATGATGCTGGAAGCTGTCAACCAATACCTTCCTGACACCGAGGGAAGTTTCCTTGAGACGATGGAGAAGATGATGGAAGGTCCTCTCTGGGTCAACCTGGTCACCATGGCCATTTTCGCTCCTATTTGCGAAGAATGGCTTTGCAGGGGTGTCATTTTGAGAGGGCTCCTGAACTTCGAGCACAAATCGCCCGCGGCAGATCAAGAGGTGAGGACAAGAGGAATGAGCCCGGCGCTCGCCATCGTCATCTCAGCCATTTTCTTCGCCGCCATACACGGCAACATCTGGCAGGGAGTGTCCGCTTTCGCGATAGGCTGCCTATTCGGCTATGTGTATTACAGGACCGGTTCCCTCAAACTGACGATGCTGATGCACTGCGTCAACAACGCCTTCGCGGTCCTTGTCGGCAAGTTCGGCTCGGAGAGCTTACAGGAAGCCAAGAGCATCCTCGAAGTTGTCCCGGTCTGGGAATACGTCATCATATTCCTGGTCAGTGCGGCGGTCGTCTGGTTCCTTATTGATTATCTAAGGAAAATCCCTCTCCAGGATCCCCAGGGCAACTGCGACATCGTAAATGGAGAAGACATACAATGACCCGGACATCGGAGAAGTGATCCTCCGGAAAGGGCGTGGCTACAAGAGAATAACTCTAAGGGTAAGCGCGCGCCATGGCGTGACTGTGTCAATGCCATGGTTCGTGCCTTATCGTGAAGGCCTGGCAATGTTCCTTGCGAAGAAGGGCTGGGTTCTGGAAACCATTGAGCGTCAAAAGAAACGGTTCAAAGAAGAACCGGTCCCCACCTCGGAAGAGGTTGAGGCGATGCGACTCGAAGCGAAAAGGATCCTACCCCAAAGGCTCGCCGAACTGGCCGGAAAATATTCGTTTGAATACAATCAAGTCAGGATCAAGCACAATGTCTCAAACTGGGGCAGTTGCTCCCGGAAAGGGAATATCAACTTGAATCTCAATCTCGTCAGAGTCCCTGAGGATCTGCGTGACTACGTAATCCTCCATGCACTCTGTCATCTGCGTCATCCAAACCATGGCCCGGACTTTCACGCTCTTTTAGAGAGCCTCTGCCCGGGGCACCGCGCGAAAGAGAGAGAATTGAGGCGCTATAGGTTGTTTTGATTATTTTTTTTATCTTTGGGAAAACTATTCAGTTGTATATGAAAACCTTACTTATTACCAGGCGAGTATTCGCGTCTTTTGCCGCATGCCTTTTTATCGCTGGCTGCGGCGGTCCTGAGGTTGAACCAACTCCAACGCCAAAGCCAACGCCGGAACCGGAACCGAAGCCTACGACTATCGCTGTGTCCGGAGTCAGCCTAAGCAAGACTTCGATGACGCTGGTTGAAGGCGACAGCGAGACAATCTCCGCGACCGTGTCTCCTTCCAACGCCACGAACCAGACCGTCAGCTGGTCATCATCGCCATCTGACGTCGCTTCTGTCGACGGCGGCAAGGTAACTGCCCTCAAGCCTGGAAAAGCGACTGTCACTGTCACCACAGCGGACGGAGGGAAAACCGCGACGTGTTCAGTAACCGTCGAGGCGAAGAAGATACCTGTCACAGGCGTGACACTGGACAAGACCGAAGCAGAGCTTGTGGAAGGAGAAAGTATCACTTTAACCGCCACTATCGCACCGGAAGATGCCACAGACAAAACCGTTTCCTGGGTTTCTTCTGACGAGGAGATCGCCAAGGTTGACTCCGAGGGTAAGGTGAGCGCCATCGCTCCTGGAACAGCTGATATTACCGTGACCACCACCGACGGAGAGAAAAAGGCTGTCTTCGCCCTAACTGTTGTGGCAAAGGTAGTTCCGGTCGAGAGCATCGCTATTGACAAGGAGACTCTCGAGTTGGTCGAGGGCGATTCCGCCACCCTCACGGCGACTGTTTCTCCTGACAACGCATCTGACAAGACATATGCGTGGACTTCGTCCAACCCTGATGTGGCGACTGTCGCCGAAGACGGGACAGTGACAGCCATAGCTCCTGGAAATACCACTATCACAGCCACCTCCAACGATGGTGGCAAGACCGCCTCCTGTGAGGTCAGTGTGGCAAAGAGGGTTATTCCTGTAGAGTCCGTGACATTGAGCGGAGAAACTTCCGTCACAGCTGGCGACACAGTCACCTTCACATATACAATTACCCCTTCAGACGCGACCGTTCAGGACGTCAAGTGGTCGTCCTCCGACGAGTCTGTCATCAAAGTTGACGCTGACGGCACAGCGGTAGTTTTGAAAAACGGTGTGGCCACTATCACTGTGACCACGGTCGACGGGGAGAAAACGGCTAGCGCCAAGATCCTGGCCAGTCCCCTGCTTGTGTCCTCTTTATCTCTTGACGTGACCTCGCTGACCCTCGCCGCCGGCGAGGAGGGCAAGCTGGTGGCAACTGTCGCTCCTGAAAACGCGACTAATAAAGAGCTTTCCTGGAAGTCCCTGACCACCAGTGTCGCCACGGTTGACGCTGAAGGCAATGTCAAGGCTGTCAAGCCGGGAACCGCCAAAATTAGGGTAAGCACCACGGACGGCTCAAAGCTTAATGCCGAGTGCGAGGTGACCGTGACAAAAGCCAAAGTAGCTGTCACCGGAGTCTCCTTGGACAACACATTATTGCTCATTTCTGTAGGAGAGTCCAGGAAACTCAGCGCTACAGTCAAGCCCTCCGGAGCCACGAATAAGGAGGTCTCCTGGACCTCAAACAACGAGTCGGTGGCGACTGTGGACAGCAATGGCAACGTGAAGGGCCTCAAAGAAGGAAGCGCCACGATCACAGTGACGACCAAAGATGGTTCGAAGACGGCGACTTGCAAGGTGACTGTGTCCAAGCCGGTATCAACCATCGCTGTCACAGGTGTTTCGCTGAATAAGACCTCATTGTCTCTCACCGTTGGGGGATCCCAGAGTCTCTCCGCGACAGTGTCCCCTTCGAATGCCAGCGACAAGTCTGTCTCATGGAAGTCAAGTGACACGTCTGTCGCCACAGTCGATGGAAGTGGAAATGTCAAAGCCGTGAAAGCCGGAACCGCGACAGTCACTGTCACGACCAAAGACGGTTCGAAGACTGCTACTTGCAAGGTGACTGTGAAATCATCTTCCGTGGCTGTCACAAGTATAAGCCTCAATAAGAGAGATCTTTACTTGTCGGAAGGCGAAAGCGAAAAATTGATCGTGACTTTTAATCCTTCTGATGCCACGAACAAGGAAGTCACTTGGGAATCCGACACCCCATCAAAGGCCACAGTCGACAACAACGGAAATGTCAAAGCCGTGAAAGCCGGAACGGCGACAATCACTGTCACGACCAAAGACGGATCGAGAATAGCCCGCTGCTTAGTCCATGTTTCAGCTGCGGTAATCAATGTCACCGGGGTAAGTGTATCCCCCACGTCAGTGACTCTCGCGGAAGGTGAAAGAAAAGAATTGACCGCTACTGTCAAACCGTCGAACGCCACCAAAAAGAGTGTGACATGGACGTCCAGCAATACAACTGTAGCGACAGTCAGCACTTCTGGATTGGTCACCGCCAAGAGCGCTGGTACCGCAACCATAACTGTTACCACAGTTGATGGTTCTTATACCGCGAAATGCACGGTAACAGTTAAAAAGAAAGTCACTCCAGAGTATGTGGTGCTCTACCACAAGGGAGATTCCTACGGCAAACTAAGCACCGGAACGGAAGTGAAATCCACGATGGAATATACAATGGGATCCCTCGCAAATAATAATTTGTATTTCACAGTCTACGATAAAGCTAACGGGATTATGAAAGGAGGATCCCCAATGTCGATAAGCGGTAATGCCACCATTGTCGATAATACCGCGATCTCCAGGAACGGTAATTATCCTCAGGAACTACGTGTTCTCTCCAAAGGTAAGACCACGGTAACCTTTTCCATCTACTTAGACAATAAATACACAATAGTGAAGACAGAGTTGACTGTCAAATGATAAAACCATTGTATTTTTTGAAAAAAAACGTATCTTTGCGGGCTAATTTATTTTTAACAGTTTAAAACAATTAATTTTTTGCGAAATGGCAGAGTATTTACAAGCCGACAAGAAGCAAGAGATTTTCGCAAAGTACGGGAAGTCTAATACAGACACCGGCTCGCCTGAGAGTCAAGTTGCTTTATTTTCCTACCGTATCAATCACCTCACGGAGCACGTGAAGAAGAACAAGAAGGACGTTGTGACGCGCCGTTCCCTTCTCCGCCTCGTAGGTAAGAGACGTCAGATCCTGGACTATCTCCAGAAGACCGACATCGAGAGATACAGAAGCATTATCAAGGAGCTCGGTCTCCGTCGATAAGCATACGATAGGAACAGTCAAAGGGATTGGCGCGCCCATCGGCGGCCATCCCTTTCTTTTTTTGAAATAGCGGTAAAAGCAGTTAAATGAACGTCATTACAAAGAAAATCGAGTTATCCGACGGTCGGGTAATCGAGATCGAGACCGGCAAGCTCGCCAAACAGGCGGCCGGTTCAGCGGTGGTAAAGATGGGAGGCACAATGCTCCTCGCCACTGTCACTTGCGCCAAAGAAGTTAAGGAAGGCACTGATTTCATGCCCCTTACAGTCGACTACAGGGAGAAATATTACGCCGCGGGCCGTTTCCCGGGAGGTTTCCTTAAGAGAGAGAGCCGTCCTTCGGACTATGAGGTCCTGGTCTCCCGTCTTGTGGATCGTCCTATCCGCCCCTTGTGGCCGGACGATTTCCACCTTGAGGTCTTCGTCAATGTCAATCTGATCTCAGCTGAGAAGGACATCCAGCCCGACGCTCTCGCCGGTCTGGCCGCCTCTTGCGCTCTCGCCACTTCCGATCTGCCTTTCGGAGGTCCTGTTTCCGAGGTCAGGGTCTGCCGTATCGACGGCAATTTCGTTATCAACCCGACTTTCTCAGAGATGGAGAACGCCGACCTTGAGCTCATGGTCGCCGCCACCGAGGAGAACATCATGATGGTCGAGGGTGAGATGAAGGAAGTTCCTGAGGATGTGATGCTTGACGCCATCAAGTTCGCCCACGAGGAGATTAAGAACCACTGCCGCGTGCAGAAAGAACTCATGCATGAGCTTGGCACTGATGTCAACAAGCGCGACTATCCTCACGATGAGGAAGACGAGGAGATCAAGAAGAAGATCCACGACTTCGCTTATGACAAGTGCTATGCCCTTGCCAAGTCCGCAAGGCCCAAGCACGAGCGTGAGGATGGCTTCGATGCCATCAAGGCCGAGGCTATCGAGTCTCTTGGCCTGACTGAGGAAGAGGTCGAGGAGAAGAAGATGATGATCGACCGCTATTTCGGAAACGAGCAGAGGGAGGCCCTCCGCAACCTCGTCCTCGACGAGGGTCTGCGTGTTGACGGCCGTCATACCACTGAGGTCCGTCCGATCTGGTGTGAGGTTGGCTACCTTCCTTGCGCCCACGGTTCTGCCATATTCACAAGAGGAGAGACCCAGGCTCTGGCCTCCGTCACCCTCGGCACCAAGCTTGACATGAAAGAGATGGACGAGGTCCTCATCCAGGGAGACCAGCAGTTCATGCTCCACTATAATTTCCCTCCTTTCGCCACTGGCGAGGCCAAGCCTCAGAGGAGTGTCGGCCGTCGTGAGATCGGTCATGGCAACCTGGCTTACAGAGCCCTCAAGGCTGTCATGCCGAAGGCCCCCGAATTCCCTTATGCGGTGCGCGTGGTCTCTGATATTCTTGAGTCAAACGGCTCATCCTCACAGGCTTCCATCTGCGGAGGTTGCCTTGCTCTGATGGATGCCGGTGTCAAGATCTCCAAGCCCGTCGCCGGAGTCGCTATGGGACTTATCACTGATGAGAAAGATCCTAACGGCCGTTACGCCATCCTGACCGACATCCTCGGTGATGAGGATCACCTCGGTGACATGGACTTCAAGGTGGCCGGAACAAAGGACGGTATCACCGCGACCCAGATGGACATCAAGGTCGACGGCCTTTCTTATGATGTTCTTGCCAAGGCCCTTAAGCAGGCTCACGAAGGCAGGATGCACATCATGGGTGAGATGATGAAATGCATCGACAAGCCTCGCGAGGACTACAAGCCGTTCGTTCCGAGGATCATCTCCTTCGAGATCGCCAAGGAATTCATCGGCGCTGTCATCGGAAAGGGTGGAGAGACCATCCAGAAGATCCAGGCTGAGACCGGTGCTGTCATCAACATTGACGAGGTTGACGGAAAGGGTATCGTGGACATCGCCACGAACGACGCCGACGCCATGAAGAAAGCTTATGACTGGATCCAGGGCATCTGCGCTGTCCCCGAGGTCGGGCAGACTTATCACGGCAAGATCGTCTCCATCCTCGAGTTCGGAGCGTTCGTCGAGATCCTTCCTGGTAAGGAAGGCCTTCTCCATGTCTCCGAGATCGCTTGGAACAAGACGGAGAATGTCGAGGATGTTCTCACCGTTGGGCAGGAGGTTGATGTCAAACTGCTTGAGATCGACCAGAAGACCGGCAAGATGAGGCTTTCCATGAGGGCTCTCCAGCCCAAGCCGGAAGGCTATGTCGAGCCGACCCGCAGACCGCGTGGGAACGGCGCCGGAAACGGCGGAGAGCGTCGTGGCGGCAATGAGCGCCATGGAAATGGTGGCGGCGAGCGCCGTGGTAACGGTGGCAATGACCGCAGGGGAGGTCGCGACGAGCGCCGCGGTGGCGAGCGCAAGAGCTTTGGCCACAACAATGGCCCGAAGGAGCGCCCCGAACCCGCTAACGACACCACAGAAGAGTACTTCTAGGATCTGAACGGATCCTTCGCTAACGCTCAGGATGGCAATATGTCATTCTGAGCGTTATGTCTTTCCATCTATTTTTTGTAACTTCGGAAAATCTCCGAAAAACCATAACACAATGAGAGCTATCAAAACCATCCTGACGACTATGGCCATCCTGATTGCGGCCATCTCAGTCAACGCTCAGACCTACACCCCCTCTGAGGGCAACATACAGGCACGGAAAGACTTCGTGAATGAGCGTTTCGGAATATTCCTCCACTGGGGAATCTACGCCTCTTACGCACAGGGGGAATGGTACCTCAACACCGGCAAACTCAACAAAGACGAGTATGCTAAGGCCGCCAGCGGTTTTTACCCGATAAGGTATAACGCCTCCGATTGGGTAAAAGCCTTCAAAGATGCTGGAGCCGGCTATGTCACAATCACTTCCCGTCATCATGACGGATTCTCGATGTTTGACACCAAGACATCTGACTACAACATCGTCAAGGCCACTCCTTACGGGCGTGATGTCATGAAAGACCTCGATGAGGCCTGCCTAAAAGAAGGACTCCACCTCCAGTTCTATTACTCCATCCTTGACTGGATCCGTGAGGACTACCCGGTTGGGGAATCCGGAAGGTTCTCCGGGAGGAAGGGAGACTCACAGAACTACGACAGCTACTTAGCTTTCATGAAGACCCAGGTAAAGGAACTTCTGACCCAGTACCACACTCGGGCTCTTTGGTTCGACGGCTACTGGGATCACAAGCGGGACGCTGTCCCCTTCGATTGGAGGATGCCTGAGTTCTACGAGTACATCCACTCCATCAA
>ONUG01000144.1 GCA_900320965.1 uncultured Bacteroidales bacterium
CGTCGGCCGTTGACCCAGTCGGTGGCCAGCATGGCGCTCTGTGAGACCGGAATCTTCTCTGCCTCAGCGGTTAACGAAGGAATTATATTCTCGCAAGCCTCAACCAAAGCATCTCCTTCAAGACCGGACACCGTGCGGAGAGGCCACTCCAGAACCTTTCTGAACATGGCATAGACATCCCCGAAGCTGGACTGTCCGGCCTCAAGTCCGATCATGCCGGGAATAACAGAACCGTCCACCTGGCCGCATATTCCCCGGATACATTTGTCACCGATCTCCTCGTAGGGAGCGACCATCACATCACAGGTCGAGGTTCCGATCACCCTGACAAGAGACCCGGGCTTGACTCCAGCTCCGACCGCACCCATGTGGCAGTCGAAAGCCCCACCGGCGACCACAACGCTGACGCTGAGACCCAGCCTCGCCGCCCACTCGGGGCAGAGATAACCGACCGGCTTGTCAGCGGTCTCAGTGTTCTCAAACAGCCGCGCTCTCCAGCCGGAAAGAAGCGGATCAATCCCGGCAAGGAACTCCTCTGGCGGCAGTCCACCCCACTTGGCGCTCCACATGGACTTATGCCCCTGGGCGCAGCGGCTACGGACAATGTCCCGGTGGTTTGTAACCCCGGTAAGGACGGCCGGAAGCCACTCGCAACACTCAACGATAGTGCTGGCCTTAGTGGCGATCTCCGGAGAGTTTCTAAGAATATGCAGAGCTTTGGCCCAGAACCACTCGGAGCTATAGATACCTCCCTCGTACATGGAATAATCCACATCGGAAGCCTTGCAAGCGGCGTTGATCTCCTCCGATTCCTTGATCGCCGTGTGGTCTTTCCAGAGAACGAACATAGCGTCCGGATCGGCGGCATATTCCTCGCTCATGGCGAGCGGCGTGCCGGACTCATCGGCGAATGCAGGAGTGGAACCCGTTGTGTCAAAGGCTATTCCGACAACATTGGGAGCGACTTCCGGGGCGCATTTTGACAAAGCGTCCTTGACAGTAAATTCCAGGACCTCAAGGTAATCCTTGGGATGCTGTCGCCACTGGTTGGCCTGCGGATCGCAGTATAGACCCCTTGACCAACGAGGATAGTTCTTGACGCTGGATGCGAGGATCTCCCCCGTTCCGGCGTTGACCACGACCGCCCTGGCGGAATCGGTGCCGTAGTCCAGTCCGATGACGTATCTTGCCATATTACTTCAAAGCCTTTCCGAGAAGGTAATATATCTCATTGATTTTCAAATCCCTCTTGATCCCCTCGAGAGTCGTGTCCGCTCCGATCTTGACCATTTCTATGTCGGCGATCTCGGCGTAGTCCTCCCAATACTCGGGAGTGAGGTCGTAGGAGAAGCAGGAGTGGTGAGTGCCTCCGGCCATCATCCAGGCAGCGGCCCCGACCTCGAAACTGGGCCTAGGGATCCACAGGGCGGAAGCCACAGGAAGTTTCGGAAGCGGCTTAGGCTCAATGCAATCCACCTCGTTAACAACCAAACGGAAACGTCCTCCCATATCGACCACTGTCGCTGTCACGCCATAACCGGTCTTGCTTGTGAACACAAGACGGGCGGTCGGGGTCTTGCGGATTCCGATGCCGAGCTCATGGACTTCCAGTTTGGGCTTTTGGGCAGCGATCAGCGGGCAGACTTCCAGCATGTGGGCCTGGAGAATGGACGAGCGCTCCCCGGCGAAATTCAAGGTGTAATCCTCGAGGAATGAGCAGCCTTCGGAGAGACCCCTGGTCATGAACCAGACAGTCCTGTAAAGGGCGGCAGACTTCCAGTCACCCTCAGCGCCGAAGCCAAATCCTTCCTCCATAAGCCTCTGGGAGGCAAGGCCAGGAATCTGGTCGAAACCACGGCCGGTCTCCTCGACATTGACGTCCCCAAGATCATCAAAGTTGGTGGTGAAACCCTTGGCGTTCTTAGCTTTAAGGATAGCCCTAAGCGTCAGTTCGGCCTTGGCGGAACGCCATATCTTGCAATAAGGGAGAGAACCCTTCTCCTCAAGAGAGGCCTCATGGTCATATAATCTGAAATATTCCCCGACCAGGGCATCCACGTCAGCGTCAGCGACCTTGTCGAAATATGTCATCAGCTCGCTGAAGGGCACATAATCAACATGATAGCCGAGCCTCATCTCGGCCTCGACCTTGTCTCCGTCGGTCACGGCGACATTATTCATCTGGTCGCCGAAACGGAGGATCCTCATGTCCTTGGAGTCGGCCCAAGCGGCGGCCACACGCTCCCAGACGGCGATATGACCGAGGGTCTTGGGATCTTTCCAGTAGCCGACCACGGTCTTGTGGTTCTTGCGCATCCTAGCGAGGATGTGGGCATATTCCCTGTCTCCATGAGCACTTTGATTCAGGTTCATGAAGTCCATGTCCATGGTGTCCCACGGAATCTCCTTGTTGTATTGGGTATGGAGGTGCAGAAGCGGCTTGCGGAGAGCCTGAAGGCCCCTGATCCACATCTTGGCCGGAGAGAAGGTGTGCATCCAGGTGATGACTCCGACGCACTTTGGATCGGCTTCGGCCCGGCTCATCACGTCCAGAACCTCGGCAGAGGAGTTGGCCGTGCCTTTATAGACAACTTTCACGGGAAGGAGACCGGAGGCGTTCATGCCCGCCACCATCTCGCTTGAATGTCCGTCCACCTGGACGACAGCGTCGCCCCCGTAAAGGAGCTGCGCTCCGGTGACGAACCAGACTTCGTAATTTTCGTATTGCTTGATCATATTATTAATGCTATTAATTATCAGATTCTTCACTTCGTTCAGAATGACAGGCGCGCAAAGCGCAGGGAGGTGATGGTTGTCCCTGGTCCGTCCCTTTTTGGCCGTAGTAGGCATTGGGGCCGTGCTTGCGGGAGTAATGCTTCTCGATGAGGTGCTTGTTCATCGAAGGCTCATGATCGATCACGTCGAGAGTCGGCAACTGCAGAGTTGAGGAAATGAAAGCCATCTTTGCGACCTCCTCCAGCACCACGGCGTTATGGACCGCGTTAGCGGCGTCAGTCCCCCATGTGAAAGGGCCATGGTTCCTCACAAGGACCGCCGGCGTGTCGTCAGGGTTCATATTCCTGAAACGCTCGACAATCACATTGCCGGTCTCCTTCTCGTACTCCCCGAACACTTCCGCCTTCTTCATGTCGCGGGTGCAAGGAATATCATCGTGGAAATAGTCGGAATGGGTTGTGCCGATGTTGGGAATATTCCTCCCTACCTGGGCCCAAGCGGTGGCGTAAGTCGAGTGGGTATGGACAACTCCACCGATATTCGGAAACGCCTTATAGAGAACAAGATGAGTCGGAGTGTCGGAGGATGGCCTGAGCGAGCCCTCAACGACATTCCCTTCCAAATCCACGACCGCCATGTCCTCCGGTTTCATCACGTCGTAACCGACTCCGCTGGGCTTGATGACGACGAGGCCGGTGGCCCGGTCGATAGCCGAGGCGTTGCCCCAAGTGAATATCACCAGGCCGCTCTTCACCAGATCAAGATTGGCCTGCCAGACTTTTTGTTTCAGCTCTTCTAACATAGATTCTTCAATTTGTCATCCTGAGGCTTGCCGAAGGATCTAGATTCTTCACTTCGTTCAGAATGACAGAAAGGTACTACCAGAAATAAATATAGAAGGCGACGGTGACAGCCAGGATGATGCAGGAGTGGATGATGTCCCAAGTGCCCCAGGAAGCCCTTGTGGCAGCCTTTTGCTCGGGAGTCGCTGTGCCGAAGCAGAGTCCTCTGACCTGCTCCTCGGAAGGCTTGGGAGTGAACAGGGTCACAACCAGAGCCAACGCGACACAGAACAGGAACATCCAGACACAGAACGCATAGACATTCATCTCATTGAAGACATAAGTGAAGGCGTTATGGGTCTCGGGGTTGACGATCATCGTGACCAAACGGGTCAGGCCGAGCGCCAGTCCGGCGATAAGGGTCCACATTCCGGCTTTCGGGGAGGTCTTCTTCCAGCATATTCCCAGAAGGAACACCGCCGCGATCGAAGGAGCGACAAGGCTCTGGACGCTCTGGATGTAGTTGTAGAGGCTCTTTCCCATCTTCTGGATCACAAGGATCCAAAGCACACCGAACACGACCACTATCACAGTCGCCAAACGGCCGATCCGCACCAGTTTCTTCTCCGGTGTGTCGGGATTGCGGCGTTTGTAGATGTCGATAGTGTAGAGCATGGCCGAGGAGTTGTACAGCGACGCCAGCGAGCTCATCAGGGCGGCCAGGATGCCACAGATCACTACGCCTTTAAGTCCGACCGGGAGCAAGGTGTTGACCAGCATCGGGAAGGCAAGGTCTGGATTGGCCAAGGTGCCATCAGCCTGAACTCCGAGAGCGGAGGCAAGCATCTGTCCAGTCTGGGAATCAGGGGTCTTGGTGAGAGCGAAAGCTATCATACCAGGGATCAGGAACAGGAACACGGGAAGGAGCTTCAAATAGGCTCCGAATATCGCTCCCCTGCGGGACTCCTTCTGATCTTTTCCGGACAAGACTCTCTGGACTATGAACTGGTCGGTACACCAGTACCAGAATCCGATGATGGCGGAGCCGAACAGGGCACCGTACCAAGGGAACTCAGCATCCTTCCCGCTACGCATCAGGCTAGTCATCGAATCACCATATTCATTGACAGGCTGCGAAGCGCAGATGTCCATCATGGCGTTCCAGCCGCCAAGTTCCTTAAGGCCGATCCAAAGGATCACCAATGAGCCCAGAAGAAGGATCGGGGTCTGCAGGACCGAAGTCTTCAGAACAGACTCCATGCCTCCGATGACGGTGTAGATGGCAGTGATGATCACCAACGCGAGTGCGGCGACCCAGAAGTTGATGCCCAGCAGCGCGTTAAGTGCCAGACCTCCGGCCATCACGGTCACAGAAACCTTTGTCAGGACATAACTTGCGAGCGAAAGGTAAGTCAGTATGCCGCGGCTCTCCTTGTTGTAGCGTTTTTCAAGGAACTCGGGCATGGTGTAGACCATCGAACGTTGGTAAAAAGGCACGAAGACCCAGCCGAGAATGAGGATCATCCAGCCCTGGATCTCCCAATGAGCCTGGGCCATACCGGCCGAAGCTCCCGTGCCTGCGAGGCCGATAAGGTGCTCAGAACCGATGTTGGATGCGAATATCGAGGCGCCTATGGCTATCCAAGTAGCCGAGCGGCCATCCAGGAAATAGTCTCCCGAAGTCAGTTTTTTCTTCCGGAACACATCCCAGACGATCCAAATCATCGCCCCGAAGAAGAGGGCGATGACTATCCAGTCCCACGACTGAAGGGTAATGCGGTTGAGATCCATATTACCTCACGGAGAAGGCGAAGACGCAGTGGCTTGTGTACTTCTCACCGGGCTTCAGGGTAGCTGAAGGCCAATCCGGCTTGTTGGGTGTGTCCGGATATTTCTGGGTCTCAAGGCAGATGGCGCGACGGAAATTGTAGACCACGCCCTTCTTTCCTGTGACCGTACCGTCAAGGAAGTTGCCCGCATAGATCTGGACTCCAGGCTCATCGGTGTACTGTTTCAGGGATATGCCGGTCTCGGGGCAATAAAGCTCAGCAGCGAGGACCGTGTCGTCTCCCTTGGTGTCGAGGACCCAGTTGTGGTCATATCCCTTTCCGTTGTGGAGCTGGTCATAGTCGGCATTGATGTCCTTGCCTACGAGCTTAGCCTTGCGGAAATCCATCGGAGTTCCCTCGACAGGAGCGATCTCGCCGGTAGTCATGAAGGTGTCGTCCACAGGAGTGAAATTAGAGGCGTTGATGTAAAGCTCATCTTCCTCAACACTGTGATTGGCAGGATCTCCGGAAAGGTTGAAATAGGAATGGTTGGTCATGTTGATGACCGTGGTCTTGTCGGTGGTGGCTTCGTAACGGATGTCGATGGCGTT
>ONUG01000067.1 GCA_900320965.1 uncultured Bacteroidales bacterium
AAACGGCGACGATCTGGGCGGGAGTGGTGTCCTTTGAGGAGAGACCATAGCGGCCACCGATCACGAGAGGGGAGTCCTCCTTGCCCTGGAAAAGGGCCTTGACATCGAGGAAGAGGGGCTCTCCAAGAGCTCCGGGCTCCTTGGTCCTGTCGAGGACAGCGATCCTCTTGACGGTCTTGGGGAGAACCTTCATGAAATATTTCTCGGCGAAAGGCCTGTAAAGGTGGACGGTGATAAGTCCGCACTTCTTGCCCTGGGACGCGAGGTAATCGATGGTCTCCTTGATTGTCTCGGTGACAGAACCCATGGCGACGATGATGTTCTCGGCGTCGGGGGCTCCGTAATATGTGAAGGGGCGGTACTCGCGGCCGGTCAGCTCGCTGATCTCACCCATGTAGCGCGCGACGATGTCGGGAACGCCGGCGTAGACATTATTCCTGGACTCAACGGCCTGGAAGTAGACGTCTCCGTTCTGGGCGGTACCGCGGGTGACGGGAGCGTCGGGATTGAGGGCCCTCTCGCGGAAAGCCTTCAATGACTTCTCGCTGACCATGCCCTTAAGGGCCTCCTCGTCGAGAGCCTCGATCTTCTGGATCTCATGGGAGGTACGGAAACCGTCGAAGAAATGAAGGAACGGAACGCTGGACTTGATCGCCGAGAGGTGGGCGACGGCAGCGATGTCCTGGGCCTCCTGGACAGAACCGGAGGCGAGCAGGGCGAAGCCGGTCTGGCGGCACGCCATGACATCCTGGTGGTCTCCGAAGATGGAGAGAGCGTGGGACGCGAGGGCGCGGGCACTGACATGGAATACACCGGGGAGAAGCTCACCGGCGATCTTGTACATGTTGGGGATCATCAGGAGGAGACCCTGAGAAGCGGTGTAGGTGGTGGTGAGCACACCGGCCTGGAGGGAACCGTGGACGGCTCCGGAGGCACCAGCCTCGCTCTCCATCTCAGTGACGCTCACTGTCTCGCCCCAGAGGTTCTTTTTCCCGTGGGCTGCCCATTCGTCAATGTTCTCCGCCATGGGAGAAGAGGGGGTGATAGGGTAAATGCAGGCGTTCTCGCTGAAAAGATAAGCGACGTTCGCCACAGCGGTGTTACCATCACAAGTAATGAATTTCTTTTCTTTTGCCATATCGTTTAAAATGTGAATATTCTACAATGATGAAAGTCCTTCGATGACAATGCCTTCCGTGCCTGAGGAAATCCTTTTGACAAGGCCTTGGAGGACTGTGCCGGGGCCGATCTCCATGAAGTAGCCGGCTCCGTCAGCGATCATGTTCTCGACAGTGGCGGTCCACCTAACGGGAGAGGTCAGCTGCTTGAGGAGGTTCTCCTTGATGAGAACAGGATCAGTCGTGGGCTTCGCGGTGACATTCTGGTAGATGGGGCAGACCGGGGCCACGATCTCAGTCTCCTGGATGGCTTTGCCGAGCTCGACCCTGGCGGGTTCCATGAGAGGGGAGTGGAAAGCTCCGCCGACCTGGAGGGGCAGGGCTCTCTTGGCTCCGGCGGCTTTCGCGGCCTCACAAGCCTTCTCTATAGCCTCTTTCTCGCCGGAAATGACGATCTGTCCGTGGCAGTTGAAGTTGGCCGGGATAACTATTCCCTCGACTCCCGAGCAAATCTCCTCGACCTTCTCGTCAGGAAGTCCGATGATGGCTGCCATGCCTCCGGGAACCTTCTCGCAGCACTTCTGCATCTCTGTGGCCCTTATAGAGACAAGCCTCAGGGCGTCCTCGAACGCCATAGCTCCGGCTGCGGCCAGGGCGGAGAATTCTCCGAGGGAGTGGCCGGCGACCATGTCGGGAGCGAATCCTTCATGGCATTTTGCCAGAACGACAGAATGCAGGAATATGGCTGGCTGGGTGACCTTCGTGGCTTTCAGGTCGTCAGCCGTGCCGTTAAACATGATGTCAGTTATCTTGAATCCAAGGACTTCGTCAGCCCTTTCCAGCAGTTCTTTTCCTTTGGCGCTGTTCTCGTAGAGATCTTTGGCCATTCCGGGGAACTGTGACCCTTGACCGGGAAATACGTATGCTTTTTTCATATCTGACAAAAATACAACTTATTATTTGAATATCCGAAAATAAAAATTCCGAATTTGATTTCAATTTAGTATTTTCGCGATTGGTTTCCAGCAGGGACTGTTATCGCCCCCATAGTTTAATGGATAGAATTTAGGATTCCGGTTCCTACGATTGGCGTTCGATTCGCCATGGGGGTACGTAAAAGGCGGCAAAAGCCGCCTTTTCTCGTACATTGTCTTCGACTTACTGGTGGGCGTTCCCCCCAGACCCCCCTGAACTCACTTCGCTCGGAATTTGCTTTTTTTTCGAAGTATGGCTAAATTTGCCGCATATTACTAAAAGCAAGAATGAAAATGAAAAGAATCATTACTCTTGTGGCGGCTGTGGTCATGATGGACTTTGCCACCAACTCTTTCGCCCAGATGTCTGTGGGCGCTGGTTATCTTCACGCTGGTGACCAGGTCACTCTTAAAGGACTGGATGCTGTCGAAGTAGGAATGAACGGCGCATACGCTGGAGTTTCTTACAACCTTCCGATCTCCGATCTTATCGGTGTCACTCCTGGTCTGTATTATTCTTTCCTTTACACCAAGGACAGCGCTTTTGAAGGCGCTCTTGGAGCCAAGGTTGTCGAGCATTTCGTGAATGTTCCCGTCTATTTCAACGTCGGTTTCGACATCTCGGACAATGCCCGCTTCTTCGTTTTCGCTGGCCCTACTGTCCAGCTTGGTCTCGCCTCTACTGCCGAGGGTAACGTTGGCAGCATCAAGACCGGCAAGATCAATCGTTATGAAGTCGGTGGTTACAGCCGTACCAACGTCCTTCTTGGCGGTGGCCTCGGTCTGAACCTCGGTAGGTTCCAGATCACTGCTGGTTACGACCACGGCATGTTCAACCTCGACACCGAAGACGACGGTACCAAGAGGATCAAGAGATACGCCAAGGCAGGTATCGCCTACCTCTTCTAGAGAATAGACATCTACTAATAATTAAAGCGGGATGAGCATTGCTCACCCCGCTTTTTCATTGGAGACCAGTGCGTTACTTGCACCAACGGTCAAGCCAGTCGAAGTAGCTCCGGTGCCAGAACAGGGCGTTCTGAGGCTGGAGGATCCAGTGGTTCTCTCCAGGGAACACGATAAGCTTCGAAGGAACTCCCATCATCTGGGCGGCGTTGAAGGCGGCCATTCCTTGATCGTAGGGGATACGGAAGTCCATCATGCCGTGGATGCATAAGATGGGTGTGTGCCATCTGGTGACATTCGCGGCGGGGGAGTTGGAATAATGACGCTTTGCCTTGGCGGCGTCGCTCCAGGGAGATCCCGCCTGCTGGAGACCTCCGAATGTCTTGCCATCGCCCCTGGGACCCATCTCGCCGGCCGTGTAGGAATATTCAGTAAGACCACCGTTGTCCCAGTTGGGGAACCACATCTCCTCTGTCTCGTAGTACATGTACTTCTCATCGAATATTCCCGCATGGGCGATGAAGCAGTCGTAGACGTCGCCGTGGATTCCGGCCATGTAGTAGACGCTGAAACCGCCGTAGGAAGCTCCGCAGCCGGCCAGTTTGCCGACATAGGGCTCTTTCTTCAGTTCTCGGGCGGCACTCAGGTAGTCCTGCATGTTGAGGCCGATGTAGTCACCGCTGATCTGCTCGCACCATTCCTGGCCGAATGCGGTTGTGCCTCGGCGGTTGGGAAGGATCACGATGTAGCCCTGGGATGCCATGAGGCGATAGTTCCAGCGGTAGCTCCAGCCCTGGCTGAGGGTTCCCTGGGGACCTCCGAGGAAGATCTCGATCGCGGGGTAGACCTTTGTCGAGTCGAATTTCGGGGGATAGAGGACCCAGGTCAGCATCTTCTTGCCATCTACCGTCTCGATCCAGCGCTCTTCTATGTTGCAGGCCTCAAGCTGGCTGATGATGTGGCCGTTCTCGTCGGAGATCCTGCTGAAAGATCCGTCCGCTTCATTGACGGCCACGAGCTCGGTAGGGAACTCCATGGAGGCGTAGCTGGCAAGGAGGGTGCCGTCCACGATGGCGAACGGAGAATTGAAGTCGTACCATGCGTCCTCAGGAGTGATCCGCACCGGTCTCACCTCAACATCGTAGTGAGCCTCTCCGCTTGAAGCTAGGCCTATGTTGGCGTTTATTTTGTAAATGGCCTTCAGTCCTTCAGTCAATGCGCTGAAATAGATGGACTTGGAATCAGCAGCCCAGACAGGACCTTCGACATTGTACTTGAACCCCGAGGTCACTTCCCTGATGTCAGAGACAACAATCTCGCTCTGCCCGTCGGACTGGCTCCTGCCAGCCTCGCTTGCGGCTTCGCCGCCCTGTCCGGGTGAATGCTTCGGCTGGCCGGAGCCAGCTCCGACGGAGGCGACAAAGAGGCGGGTCTGGTCGGCCTCGTAGCCGTTGCGGGCCATGCTGATCCATGCGACATGGCTCCCGTCGGGACTCCAAACGGGGTCGGTGTCGTAGCCACCATCCATCGGAATACGGACCGTCTGGCCAGTGACAATCTTATAGATGTAGATCTCCGTGTCTGTCGAGAAGGCGTATTCCTTTCCGGAATCGACTTTCTTGCAGGAATATGCGATCATCTGTCCGTCCGGACTCCAGGTCATCTGCTCCAGTCCGCCATAAGGCTCGAGAGGGAACTCATATTTCCCGGCTCCCTCAGCGAGAATATTCATCGAATTGTCAGGGGTGATCTTGCCTCCATCCGTCAGAGGGGCGACATAAGCCTGTGGACGGGAAGTCGTCCAGTGGTCCCAGTGTCTGTACATAAGATCTTCAGTGACAAAAGCTTCCGCTTTATCAAGAGCAGGGTCGAAGTCCTTCGGGGTCTTCACGTTGCCAGGGATCTCGCTGGTGTAGACCAACTGGGACTGGTCTGGGCTAAGGGAAAACTCTCCGATCCCGGCGGGAACATCACTCAGGCAGACTCTCTCGCCAAGGGACGCTTTTCCGTCAGCGATGCTTATCGGGGCTTTCCAGATCTGACCTCCCTGAGCGAAGAAGACGCTTTTGCCATCCAGGCTCCAGCGGGCGTTGGAGACGCTCTTTCCATCCTTTGTGAGCTGGATCTTGTCACCGAAGGACAGACCTCCTTCCTCTTTTATTACTTCTTGGAGGAAAAGATTCCTGCAAGAACGGTTGTCGGCGATTGATGTGTAGCTGACCCCATAGAGGATCCACTTACCGTCGGGAGAGAGTTGGGGATCTGACAGTCTTCCCATAGATAGCAGCACTTCCGGCGTCATGACACCGTCTTGCACCTGAATGTCGGAAGGGCCGATGTAGGCACCGTTCCCGGCAGGCTCTTTCTGAACACATCCCATAATCATCAATGTGATTGCCGCCATTGTGGCGATTGTTTTGGTTCTCATAATGTTAAATATAATAATCTAATCCTTTTCGCAGCATATCCCTTACGGAAGAACGCACCTGCTCCGGCTCAATCACCTCGACCCTACCGGCGAGGCGGCAGAACTCCATCAGGAGGTTCTCGTCCGGAATCACCCTAAGGTTGAAAATCCTTCCTCCACCTTCAGCCGGACCTTCCTCTTTCTGGGAACGGTGAAGTGGCAGGTCCCTTAAGTACCTGGCCTCTGATTCAGTGGCCCTGAAACGTACGGTCACGCTTCTCTGGCCTTCCTTCGGGAAGAAGACGCCGAAGCTGTTGTAGAAAAGCGAGTCGACGTCAAAGTCCTTAGGCATCTTGAACGTCTTCCCGGATTCTTTCATTCCCAGTATCCTGTCAAGCCCATAGACTCTCCAGGCTTTGATGTCGCTGTTGCCTATATCTTTCCCCTCCGAAGTAGCCCTCTCGTGGCAGAAAGCCACAAGGTACCATCGTCTCTCATATTCCTTTACCGCGAACGGCTGGATGTGCAGGGTCTCCGACTGGGAGGAGTTGTATTTCCCGTACTCGATCTCAAGTTCCCTGCCGTCTTCCATGGCCTGCATTATCGAAGTCAGGTAGATCTGCCCCGAAGGCACGTCCTCGACACTGACCCTTCCTGAGAGCCGTTCTTTTCCTAGGGTCAGCAAATTGCTGACGGTGAATGTGTTGACGAGCCAGCCAATACTTTTGTCATTGTCCATTATCTCCTCGCTGAAAGGAATCAAGTACCGGTTGTTCCGGCGGTCGCAGACAATTTCAATCCCGAACACCTCCCGCACAGCCATGCGGTGGTTGTTGAATGTCCTGCGGGAATAGGCCTGGTCGTAGCGCCGCTCGTATTTGTCGGAGATCTCACGAAGGGTCAATCCTCTGTCCCCGGCGGCGGAGAGGATTTGGATCAGCCAGACGTATTTACCGATTAGTTCAGAGACCATGGTGCGGATGTGCTCTCATTAGGCACATCAAATATAATAAACAAAAGTCGAATTAGGGTGACAAGTCTTTCCAAAACTGGATTAATTGTTTAAATTTGTGTAGGAACTGACTATGTATGCGACGGAACGCTTTGGACATGGAGGTGCAGTATTTGCCGGGAGTGGGACCCAAAAGGGCCTCGCTGCTCAAGACTGAGCTTGATGTCACCACAGTTGGAGACTTGCTCCACACCTATCCTTTCCGTTACATCGACCGGAGCTCCGTCCAGCTCATCGGAGATGTCCGTCCGGGGAATGCCCTTGTCCAGATATTAGCCCAGGTGGTTTCAACCGAACTCACAGGAAAGGGAGCGAAACAGCGCCTCAGCGTGCTTGTCAGGGATTCCAGCGGGGACATGGAACTCGTTTTCTTTAAAGGAATCAAGTACACATACGACCGCTTGAAACCAGGCTCGGTGTTCCTTTTTTTCGGAAAGCCATCAGTCTTTAACGGAAAGATGAACATGGTACATCCTGAGATCGACAACCCGCCGATCCAAGGTGCCCAGAATTTCTCCGGAGTGCTGACAGGTGTCTATAACTCCACAGACAAGCTCCGCAATGGAGGAATAACCGGCAAAGTGATGAACAAGCTGATGGCGGAGGCGATAGACATGGCCATTGGCGATGTGCAGGAGACTCTTCCGGAATACATTCTCAGGGAGAAAGGCCTAGTGCCGCTTAAGTACGCGCTCAGGAATATTCATTTCCCTTCCGATCAGGCAGCCCTCTCCAAAGCCCAATATCGGCTTAAATGGGAGGAGCTGTTCCTCCTGCAGCTTTCGCTCCTGAAACAGAAGTACATCCGCTCAAGAGCGGAGAACGGCATCCCGATGCCCAGGGTTGGAGCTTCCTTCCATGCTTGCTATAATGCTCTCCCTTATGCGCTTACAGGTGCTCAGAAGAGGGTTATCAAGGAGATTCGTGCGGACTTGATAAGCGGCCACCAGATGAACCGGCTTCTTCAAGGTGATGTGGGTTCCGGGAAGACCATGGTCGCCGTACTTTCCGCCTTGATCGCTGTCGACAATGGCTACCAAGCGTGCATCATGGCTCCCACCGAGGTCCTCGCGAGGCAGCACTATGTCAACATAAAGAAATATCTGGCCCCGACTGGAGTTCGCTGCGAGCTTCTGATTGGATCCACGACCAAGGCTGAGCGCAGGCCAATACACGAGGGGCTGCAAGATGGATCTGTCGGGATAATCATCGGCACCCATGCCTTGATCGAGGACGATGTGATATTCAAGAATCTTGGCCTGGCCGTCATCGACGAGCAGCATCGTTTCGGGGTTGATCAGCGTTCGAGACTATGGTCAAAAGGAGCGACGGAGGCTCCGCCACATGTGCTGGTGATGACCGCGACTCCGATACCAAGGACTTTGGCCATGACTCTTTACGGGGATCTGGACGTCTCCGTGATTGACGAGATGCCTCCTGGGCGCAAGCCGATCCAGACTATGCTGGTGGGGGAGGGTAAGCGTCCCCAGATGTATAATTTCATCCGGAAAGAGATCGCGGCCGGAAGGCAGGTGTTCATAGTCTATCCTCTCATATTCGAAAGTGAGAAGCTTGATTATCAGAACCTTGAGGCTGGATACGAAGAGATTGTCCGCCGCTTCCCGATGCCGGAATATAAAGTCGCCATAGTCCACGGGCAGCAGACCAGCGAGGTGAAGAAGTTCAATATGGATGCCTTTGCCGCCGGCAGGGCGAATATTCTGGTCTCCACGACGGTGATCGAGGTCGGGGTGGATGTCCCGAACGCCTCCATAATGGTGATCGAGAACGCCGAGAGGTTTGGCCTTGCCCAGCTTCACCAGCTACGCGGCAGGGTCGGCCGTGGATCTGAGAAATCATATTGTGTGCTGATGCACGGTAACAAAGTCAGTAAGGAGTCCCGCAAGCGCCTGGAGCTGATGTGCGCCACTGAGAATGGCTTTGACCTCGCTGAGGAAGACATGAAAATGAGAGGCCCCGGCGATCTTGAGGGGACCCAGCAGAGCGGGCTTCCGATCTCGCTGAACATCGCTTCGCTCGCTCATGACGGCCAGATCTTGTCTGACGCCAGGAGCTATGCGGAGCATGTGCTCGCGAGCGATCCGGCTCTCGAATCGCCTGTCAACACTACCCTCGCTGTTGAGCTCAGGAAGGACAAATATTCAGTGAAGGATTACAGCAAGATATCCTGACCCAGATCCTTCAGTCTCGGATGGTTACGGTCTTTCTCGGACAGGATGACATCCCCGGGCGGAACGCCCCAGTCAATTCCCAAATCAGGATCATCCCAGGCGATGGCTCCCTCGGATTCCTTATTGTAGAAATTGTCGCATTTGTACTGGAATATCGCCTCGTCCGACAGGACGCTGAAACCGTGAGCCATTCCCCTTGGCAGGAAGAATTGCCGGTGACTCTCAGCGGTCAGCTCGACAGCTACGTGTTTTCCGAAAGTGGGAGAACCTGGCCTGATGTCCACGGCAACGTCCAGGACTGTCCCTTTGACAACCCTGACGAGTTTGGCCTGAGCGTGTTCCCCTCTCTGGAAATGGAGGCCCCTGACGACACCGAATGAGGACTTGCTCTCATTGTCCTGGACGAATTCGATGTGACCGACCTTCTCGTCGAACTCCTTCTGGTTGAAGGTCTCGAAAAAATAACCTCGGGAATCCTCGAAAATCCTCGGCTCGAGGATCAGGACCCCTTCTATCTCTGTTTTGATGACGTTCATTCCTCTGACAATTTCAGCAGATATTGCCCGTACTGGTTCTTGGCCATAGGCGTCGCGACGGCTCTCAGCCTCGCGGAGTCAATCCATCCGTTGCGGAAAGCGATCTCCTCCAGGCAGGCGACCTTGAGGCCTTGCCTTTTCTCTATCACCTCAATGTAGTTCGAGGCTTCTGTCAATGACTCATGAGTCCCGGTGTCCAGCCAGGCGAAGCCCTGGCCGAGCCTCTGTACCTTTAGCCTGCCCATGGACAGAAACACTTGGTTGACAGTGGTTATCTCGAGTTCGCCCCTTGCCGATGGCTTGATACTCTTGGCGATACCGACCACATCATTTGGGTAGAAATATAGTCCTGTGACGGCATAGTTGCTTTTTGGTGAAGCCGGCTTCTCCTCGATGCTGAGGCAGTCTCCATTCTCGTCGAACTCAGCCACTCCGTACCGCTGCGGGTCACTGACCCAATAGCCGAACACGGTGGCTTTCCCTTCTGTTTCAGCGCTGCTCACGGCCCTCTCCAGCTGACCGGAGAATCCTGCTCCGTGGAAGATGTTGTCTCCGAGGACGAGGCAGACGCTGTCCGAACCAACGAACTCCTCTCCGATGATGAAGGCCTGTGCGAGGCCGTCAGGAGAGGGCTGCTCCGCATACTCGAAATTCACCCCGAAATCGCTTCCATCACCTAATAGCCTCTTGAAAGCGGGAAGGTCCAGGGGGGTGGAGATGATGAGGATGTCCCTGATCCCCGCGTTCATCAGAACTGAGATCGGGTAGTACACCATGGGCTTGTCGTAGATCGGAAGCATTTGCTTGCTGACACCTTTCGTGATAGGGTAGAGCCTGGTGCCGCTTCCTCCAGCCAAAACTATTCCTTTCATCTTGATTTGATTCTTCTGATACAATCCTCCAACGAGTCTCTCCAGTAAGGGATGGTTATCCCGAAAGTTTCCTTGACCTTGGTCTTGTCAAGGACAGAGAAGCGAGGCCTCTGGGCCTTGGACGGGTAGTCTTCGGTGTGACAAGGGCGGATATCGCAGCTGTTACCTCCGATCTCGCATATCGCCTTGGCAAAGTCGTACCAAGAGATGGCGCCCTCATTGCTGAAATGATATATTCCAGTGAGGGATAGCATATTATCGCTGATTACTTTTATAATCAGTTTAGCTAAGTCACGGGCATATGTCGGGGTACC
This sequence comes from uncultured Bacteroidales bacterium, assembly GCA_900320965.1. Classification (GTDB taxonomy): domain Bacteria; phylum Bacteroidota; class Bacteroidia; order Bacteroidales; family UBA932; genus Cryptobacteroides. Next base: position 10,332 of record ONUG01000067.1, read on the forward strand.
TATCTGGTCGAACACGACCTTGAGAGAGTCTCTCTCGCTGGTCAGGCCAAGCATTGTCTTGACAAAATTCTTTCCGAAAGGGGAGTATAGCCAAGCGGTGCGGAATATGATGCTGTCGCAGCCTGACTCGGCGATTTTCCTTTCTCCTGAAAGCTTAGTGGAACCATACACACCCAGCGGGTGGGTCGGTCGGTCCTCACGGTAGGGAAGAGTGCTGTCTCCGTGGAAGACATAGTCTGTGGAGATGTGTATGAGCTTCAAGTTCCTTTCCGCCGCCACAGTCGCCAGGATCCCGGCCGCGGTGCTGTTGAGCAGCATCGCGGTGGCAGAGTCGTCCTCCGCCTTGTCGACATTGGTGTATGCCGCGCAGTTGACGATGACGTCGATCCGCTCAGAGTCACAGATGATCCTCACGGCATCCACGTTGGTGATGTCAAGGTAAACCGTCTCGACCCCAGGGACCGAAGTCACGTCTGAAAACACAAATCTGTCTCGGCTTTTCGCCGCTGCCTCACGCAGCTCGCTCCCGAGCTGTCCGTTAGCTCCCGTGACCAGCACATTCATAATTCCAAAAATAGTCACAAAAATGAAGTCACGCAAAAATTTTAACGTATATTTGCATTTATGGATAATGCGAGACCTACCATTTATCTCTATACTGACGGCGCCTCAAGCGGTAATCCCGGGCCTGGAGGCTATGGGGTTGTCTTAAAGTGCGGGAGTCTTGAGAAGGAGATGAGCGGAGGCTTCGCCCGTACCACCAACAACCGGATGGAACTGCTGGCCGTGATAGTCGGTCTTGAGGCGGTGAAGTGGGAGAACGCTGTCGTGGAGGTTTTCAGCGACTCGTCCTATGTCGTGAAAGCTTTGAACGAGGGCTGGTTGGAAAGCTGGGAGCGCAAAAACTGGAAAAAGGTCAAGAATCCAGACCTCTGGCAGCGTTTCCTTGTGGTGTACCGGCGTCACCGGGTGTCGTTCCATTGGATCAAGGGTCATGCCGGCCATCCGGAGAACGAACGATGTGACCGCCTTGCCGTGGCGGCCGGATCCGGGGCGGTGGCCATGGGAGTCCAACTTCCTCCTGATGAGGGCTACGAGAGACTCTCAAGTCAAGATGATAACGAGAATTTGTTTTAGAAATGTCAGAAAGAATAAACAGGAAACCGATTGTCGGCATCACCCAATCGGATTCTACCGCAAGCGTATCCATAACCTGGAGCAGCAGATGGACACCTATGTGATCCAAAGCGCGAGGGATGCCAAGCCAAAGAAGATCAACATCGTCAACTGCCTTCCCGACAACACTTATGTCGAACCGGGGCAGTCTACTCCGGAGTCGGCCAAGGCGGCTATCACGTCGCTTCAGAGGGCTGTCGAGGATGTGAAAAACGGGGATATTGACGTGCTTGTCACCGCTCCTATCAACAAACGGGCAATGGTCCGTGAGGGCTTCGGCAACACAGGACACACCGAGTATCTTGAAAAAGAGTTCGGAGTTGAGGACGTTGTGATGTTCATGGTCTCGGACCGTCTGAGGATCGGTGTCGTCACAGGGCATATTCCACTAAAAGATGTTCCGACATCCATAACTGTCGAGCGCATCCTTGGCAAGCTTCGCCTGATGTCAGCTTCCCTTAAAAGGGATTTCGGTGTCGTGGAACCCAAGATAGCTGTTCTCGGCCTTAACCCTCATTGCGGTGACGGCGGGCTTTTGGGCGACGAGGAGGAGAGGATAATCCTTCCGGCCGTGAAAGCCGCTAACAGTGAGGGGATCCTCGCTTTCGGGCCTTATTCGCCTGATGGTTTCTTCGGGTTGGGGAATTACGCCAAGTTCGACGCCACGCTGGCGATGTACCACGACCAGGGACTTGCCCCGTTCAAGGCGCTCGCTTTCGAGGATGGGGTGAATTTCACCGCCGGGCTCCCGATCGTCAGGACATCACCTGATCACGGTACGGCTTTCGAGATGGCCGGACGTGACGAGGCGGATCCGCACTCGATGATGTCCTCGATCTACACCGCCATCGATATCCTGCGCAACCGCCAGGCATACGATGATGCCCAGGACAACAAAATGAGAAAATAAGAACACGCAATATGGAATTCAAGAAAGCGATAATTATCACAGGAGGAGCAGGTTTCATAGGAAGCCACGTCGTCAGGCTGTTTGTGAACAAATACCCTGAATACAAGATAATTAACCTTGACAAACTGACTTATGCCGGCAACCTCGCCAATCTGAAAGACATTGAGGACAAGCCGAACTACACCTTCGTCAAGGCTGACATCCGCGATTTCGACACCATCCGTTCGATCATCTCCGCCAATGATGTGAGCGGGATAATCCATCTCGCTGCTGAGAGTCATGTGGACAGGTCCATTGTCGATCCGTTCACATTCGCCGAGACCAACGTGATGGGCACACTGAGCCTTCTCCAGGCCGCCCGGGAATACTGGGAGCCTCAAGGATGGGAAGGCAAACGCTTCTATCACATCAGTACAGACGAGGTCTACGGAGCGTTGGAATTGACCCGGCCGGAAGGCGATCCTTCCGCCAGGGAGAGTGGTGGTGGACCTTTCGGTGATGATTTCTTCACTGAGGAGACGCGCTACAGCCCTCACAGTCCATATTCGGCGGCCAAAGCCTCGAGTGACCATTTCGTCAGGGCATATCATGACACTTATGGCATGCCTACGCTCGTGACCAACTGCTCTAACAATTACGGGCCTTACCAGTTCCCGGAAAAGCTGATCCCTTTGTTTATCAACAACATCCGGCACCGTCGTCCGCTGCCCGTCTATGGGAAGGGAGAGAATGTCAGGGACTGGCTCTATGTCGTTGACCATGCAAGGGCGATCGACATCATCTTCCATGAGGGGAAAATAGGGGAGACTTATAATATCGGTGGCTTCAACGAGTGGAAGAACATCGATCTGATCAAGGTTCTGATCAAGACTACTGATCGTCTTCTCGGCCGTCCTGAAGGAGCTGATGATGATCTTATCACGTTCGTCACTGACCGTAAGGGACATGACATGCGCTATGCGATAGACTCGACGAAATTAAAGAACGAGTTGGGTTGGGCGCCTTCACT
>ONUG01000151.1 GCA_900320965.1 uncultured Bacteroidales bacterium
ACCTGAGGATTGTGGGCATCGCTGTGGGTCAAGCCCATGTCCACACTCGCATGGATCCAATCATTTATCTTGTAGTCATTGTTGATTCTGGCGTTGTAGCGTTTGTAGTTCTTGTTGTCGTACAAGGCGTCGGCATCATAATAGTTGAACGAGAACACTGTCGTCAGTTTTTCCGTTCCACCGGAGAGGGTAAATCCGTGACGTTGATGATTGGTGGTCTTTTTCAGGCCAAGACCGAACCAGTCGGTGTCGGGATAGAGGTCCGGGTCGCCGGCTCTCATGGAAGCGTAGTTGTTAATCAGATCCTCCGGGTAGCGGGAATTCATTGAGGAGGCACCGTCGTTGTAGGCAAGTTCGTTCAATCCTATCATCCAGGGAACGATGCTCGCCTGCTGGGGGATGGCCGTTGCCTTGTCGATTCCGTACTCGAAGTTGTAGCTGAGTGAGAAGTCGTTGTTTTTTGCCCTCTTTGTGGTGACAAGTATGACTCCCGCGGCTGCCCTTGATCCATAAATCGCTGCGGAAGCGGCGTCTTTAAGGACTTGAATGTCTTTCACATCTTCAGGAGAAACACTGTCCAGTGATCCTGGCACTCCGTCTATGATCACAAGCGGATCGTTGGTTGACATGGTTGTGATACCTCGCACTCGTATCGTCGCTCCGGCGGCCGGGTCGCTAGTGTTTCGTGTCACCTGAACTCCGGGCATCAGACCCTGGAGCTGTGTGGAAAGATTCGGAGTGTTTTTCGCGGCCAGTTTGTCGCCCTGGACAGATGCGGTAGAGCCGGTGAGATCCGCCTTGCGCGCCGTACCGTATCCGATCACAATCACATCGTCCAGACGATTGATGTCTTCCTCCATAGTGACATTGATGACAGACCGGTTCCCTACGGCGACCGTGACTGTCTTGTAACCGATAGATGAGAATTGAAGAGTTGATCCTTTGGGGACAGTCAGTGACCAGTTCCCGTTTTCGTCGCTTACCGTGCCAACATTGGGCTTTCCATCGAGGATGACTCCGACTCCGATCAACGGATTGCCATCATTGTCCTTGACGGTTCCCGTCAGGGTGATAGTGTTGTTCACTTCTTCGGGTTCTGTGAACAACACGATGGATTTGTCGGAGAGAATCCGGTAACTGATGTCCCGGCCGGAGAACGCGGCATCCAGGACCTCCTGTACAGTCGCGTTTTGAAGATCCAGGGTGATGTTTTTCTGTCCACTCAGGATTTCATCCCTGTACGAGAACCGGTATTTCGTCTGGTTCTCAATTAGTTGGATGACTTGCGAGAGTGGAGCTCCGTCAACTTTGACGTTCACTTTTCCTGTCTGGGCAAAAGCCCCGGAGTAGAAAAATGACATCAAAGATACCAGCAAAAAGAATTTCCACATTCGTGAGCTGTTCATGTCATTTTGTTTTTGTGGTTAAACTACAATATAAAAAGGTTTTTATATAATAATAAGACAACGTGACTGACAAAAAGTACCAAGTAATCACGTTTTTTATTGGCGTGAAAATAAATCCGGCCAGAAAAACTGGCCGGACTTAGCGAGTCGTGGGACTTGGTCAAAAGTTTAAATGATTCATTTACTTATAATCGCGGCCCCTCCGGAAAGCTTGATCTTCACGCCGTAGGCATATTCAAGAATCTCAGCACATAATAGCAGGTCATTTGTCGGCAGAGTCCCGGTGAAAAGCTCCTCCATGTCCACGCCTTTATCGATGTCAAACACGATGTCGTATTTATCGGAGAGGAGGTCTGTGATTTCCCTGAGGCTCACCCTCTTTAAGACAATTTCTTTTTTCACCCAACTGGTGATACTCTCCTTACTATCGGGCCTTGTGACAACCATCTTGCCTGTATTCTTGTTCAGGGTCACTTCTTCATTTGGATTCATCACGATGGTCTCTCCGGAAATCGATGACACCAACTTGATACTACCTTCAATCAGCAGGACCTTGTTAAACGCATCCGATACTCTGGCTTCAAGGTTGAAGGATGTCCCTAGCACGGTCGTTGTCATCTTGTCCGCTTCTATGATAAAAGGGCACTCATCGTTTTTCGTAACATTGAAAAAGCCCTCTCCTTCGAATTCAATCTCCCTTTTCTTTCTGCTGAATGAGCCCGGTGAATACTTTAGGTTGGACAGTTCGTTGAGTTTGACTGTGGTTCCATCAGGAAGGCTTATTGTGCTCTGCTCTCCCTTGGCTGTTGAGATGACGATTTCTTGTGAAGACTGCTGCCGGATGGTGGTGATGCTCCTTGCCGTGAAGAACAGACTTAAGGGTAACAGGAGGGATGCGGCGATCCCGCTCCACCATATCCAAGTCCTGGACTGTTTTTCCGGAGCAAGTTTCTTACGGATGTCCAGATATAGGTTATCAACTCTTTCTTCAGAAATAGCGGAGCCGTCGAAGTCACCGGTCATCCAGTGCCTTTCCATTTCCGAGGAAATGTCTTCATCGGAGGATCCCGCAAGCTTTTCTCTCAAAAGCCGTAATTCTCCGGGTGTAAGAGTGTCCCTTCTGTATTTTTCTTCCAGCAAAGTATCCATTTGTTCTTTATAGACAAGTAATAATGAAAGAAAGTACCAAAATAATCATTTTCCCAAGCTCTTCTTTCAGGGATTTCAACCCAACTGATAGGGAGTTCTTTACAGTCTGTTCGCTGAGCCGAAGTTTCTGGGCTATCTCCTTGTTCTTGAATCCCTCGATCCTGGACATCATGACGACCCTGGCTTGCGTGCGAGGCAGCCTGTCGAGGATCGACTTGACCGTGGAGAGGAACTCGTCATATTCGAGTCTGTCGGAAGATTTGTCTTGTAAAAGATTAATGTAGTCAACATAGTCCTCGAACACGGGTTCTTTCAACCTCGTCCTCCATGCATTGATTAGGAAATGCCTGACTCTAAGGAATATAAGGTTCTTGATTGTGGTTTCCTGGCGGATGGAGGAACGGTTCTTCCAGAGCCAAACGAAGGCATCCTGGACAATCTCCTCCGTGTCTTCCCGGGACTTGGTGTATTCCAGGCAAAACGCGTAAAGCCTCTTGGCGTACATGTCATATAAAGACTTGAACGCCTCCTCGGAGCCTTGCTTGAGCATGGTGATCAGCTCCGCCTCTTGTGTCTTTACGTCGTTCAGCAATGTATTATTCCTTCGCTATGGAAAATGAATATGGCCTGTCCTCGGAGGCGGTACCTCGAGTGGTGACCGGATCGGGAGCCATGTAGTAGACAATCTTGGCTCCACTGACCAGGTCGGCGTGAGTGAAGTAGTTCTTACTCCATGATTTACCGTTTAACTTGACTCCACTGATGTAGAAATTGCCAGCCGAGTTGTCAGGGGCCTTCAGGACAGTCTGTTTGCCATCCGGCAGGGTGATGGTGGCTTTCTTGAAGAGGGGAGTGCCGATGGCATATTCATCGCTGGCAGGACAGACGGGATAGAATCCCAAGGCTGAAAAGACGTACCAGGCAGAGGTCTGGCCGTTGTCCTCGTCGCCGCAATAGCCGTCGAAGTTGGCGTTGTAGAGTTTGTCCATGGCTTCACGGATCCTCATCTGGGATTTCCAAGGTTGTCCGGCCCAGTCGTACAAGTAGAGCATGTGCTGGATGGGCTGGTTGCCGTGGGCGTAGTTACCCATATTCATGACCTGCATCTCACGGATCTCGTGGATGACTCCACCATAGTAGCTGTCGTCAAATAGCGGGGGAATCGTGAACACGCTGTCCAGCATTTCGACAAAGCCTTCGTCTCCTCCCATGAGGTCGATCAGTCCCTGGGGATCGTGGAACACGCTCCAAGTGTAATGGAGACTGTTTCCTTCAGTGAAATCACCGCCCCATTTCAGCGGACTGAATGGCCTGGAAAAAGAACCGTCAAGGTTCTTGCCTACCATCAGCTTATACTCGGGATCGTAGAGATTCTTGTAATTCAATGCTGCCTTGGCGTAAGGTGCGAGTTCCTCTTCGCTCTTCCCCAGCGCCTTGCCGAATGAATATATGCACCAGTCGTCGTAGGCATATTCCAAAGTCCTGGCCGCATTTTCCCGGATGTTCACGTCGCACGGGACGTAGCCGAGGCTGTCGTAATATTCCCAGCCCATCCTTCCTGTCGAGCCGACTGTAGGATGGACCGCATGTGCCCCATGGGTCACCGCCTTCCAGAGTTCTTCGGCGTCGTAACCTCTGAGGCCCTTGATGTAGGCACCGGCAACGACTGAGGCTGAGTTGTTTCCAACCATGCAGTTCCGGTGGCCGGGACTTGCCCACTCGGGCAGGAAACCGCTCTCTTTCCATGTGTTGACAAGGCCTTCCTGCATCTTGACTTCCTGGTCTGGATAGACAAGGTCAAGGAGAGGGAAAAGACTGCGGAATGTGTCCCAGAATCCGGTGTCGCCGAACAGATAACCTTCGTGGATGTCTCCGTCGAAGGGGCTGTAATGCACTCTCTTGCCTGAAGAGTCCACCTCAGAGAGGTCGCGGGGGAACAGCACAGAGCGGTAGAGGCAGGAGTAGAAAGTACGGATGTTGTCAATGTTCCCGTCTTCGACCTTTATGCGTCCCAGAATCTCGTTCCACCTGGCACGTCCGGCTTCCGCGATTTCGTCAATCGAACGGTCTCCAAGCTCTTCGAGGTTCGTCAAGGCCTGCTCGTGGCTAATGAAAGAAGACGCGACTTTAAGATTGACTTTCTGGCCCTTGGTGGTCTTGAAACCGACCATGGCAATGCTTCCGTCGACCATTTCCGTCTCGAAAGGGGTGTCCGAGACGACGACGAACCAGTTCTTGAAATCCTCTGTCACGCCGCCGTGATTGTAAGTGGAATATCCCTTGATGATCCTGTTCTCCTTGTCAATCTCGACTTGGCCGTCCCTGAAAGCGTCCACAACCAGGAATGACGTGTCTTTTTGGGGATATGTCAGCCTGAAAGCCGCTGCCCGCTCGGTCGGGGCAAGCTCTGCGGTCACATCGTGCTCCGCGAGGTAGACTTTGTAGTAATAGGGTTTGACGGTCTCCGCCTTGTGGGAGAACCAGCTCTCCCGCCCTTCCTCGTCATAGATTGGGCCGGTCGTTACCGGCATCAGGGAGAAGGAACCGTAATCGTTGATCCATGGACTGGGCTGGTGAGTTTGCTTCAGTCCGCGTATCTTGGTGGCTGAGTAGGTGTAGGTCCAGCCGTCACGGTTCCTTCCTGTCTGGGGTGTCCAGAAGTGGGTTCCCCAAGGAAGGGCTATCGCCGGGTAGGTGTTACCGGTCGAGAGCGCGTAAGATGAGGCTGTTCCGGTCAAAGGATTGACATAGTCGACCGGGTCAAGCATGGTCGTGTGGCCTTGATCCCCGCAAGAGGAAGCGAGGAGGGTGACGCAAAGCGCCAGCGGGCATAATAATTTTCTCATTTCAGTCCGTTTTATTTTTTCCATCTGAATATCGCGCCGATCTCGTAGTCGAATGCCTCGTCGAGGCTCCGGTTCACAATCATCAGGTACTCCCATCCGCCATTCTCAAAGTGCGACACCACGGCGCCTTTCCCTTTGGTATCCAATGACTTGACGCATGAGGGTAGTTCGGTCAGGGGTTTTACGCCGGGAGGAAGGGTCGCTCCAGAGTGGCAGACGCTAAGGACTTTGGCCCCCATAAACACTTCAGCCCTTGCCTGAAGTTCCCTGTTCATGTATTTGACCAAGTCATAAGCCGGGGTGCGCTGCCCAGTCTCACTGATCGGAGCATTGTTGAAATCCCAGATTCCCGGAGTCGGGCACCAGTAGGTGAAGTACTGGAGACCTTGAGCACCGTAAGCCA
>ONUG01000030.1 GCA_900320965.1 uncultured Bacteroidales bacterium
ATGTATTCCGCCCTGACGCACTCTTCCCCGACATGGGCATGGTCAGTCTCGATGAGGATCCTACGTCCGCCCTTATCAGAATTAACGACGAGAGTGGGAGTCATCTGCATGTTGTAAGGCAGCAAGGCGATTATGGTGTCCCTCTCCGCTCCAGGATGCTTCTCAAATGTCAAATCCTTGACACCGAAGTCTTTCCACATCGGAATAGGGCGTCTGAAAAGAGGTCCGAGAGTACTCTCGCCGACAAGCGCGGGGGAAAATCCCTCAGCGTCACCCGTCATCCAGTCCCCGATGTCTTCCCGCGCGTCGAACAAGACGCTTGACTCTGAAAGCCGGAAATTAGGCTCAGGGCAATTCGCTTTCCCGTAAGCTGGAAGAGTCCTGCTCATCCAGCCGTCCGAGGTTCCAACCGAAATCTCCGGGCAGTCGAACCAAAGTTGGGGCTTGGTGGAAGACTTGTGAGAGAAACCGTCTTTCCCGAAATACCAAAGGAGAATGGCTATTTTGTTTTCCCCTTTCTTAAGGTAAGGAGCCAGATCGACGAGATCGAAATATGATGCGTCCGGGGCCGGTCCCCTTTTTAGTCCGCCCTCAAACACAGCCAACTCACCGTTTATCCACAACCAGTATTTGCTGTCAACAGCGATCCGGGCTTCGGCCACTGACGGGACCTCCTCAAGATCAAAGTCTTTCCTAAACGCGAGCCATTGATTGGCGACTCCGGGTTCCGCATCTGACGCCGTCATGGTCACATCCTGCAAAAGGGTCTCCTCAACCGGAACGAAGTACGGTTCGGCTTGATTGATCTTCTCTTTCTGACCGCAAGAAATGACTATCAAAGCCAAAAAAAGCGAAAAGACAAAAACACTCTTTTTCATTATCTTTCATTTTTATAAATAAACGGTTTCCCGGCCTTGAAGGAGACCTTCTTTTTCTTGTCCCCGTAACGGACGATGTATTTTCCGGAGAAGTCCGGTGTTATTGTAGCGCTCTGAAGGACGCCGTCCTTCCATGTGATATCCACAGTGTAGCCACCTCTCGCGCGGAGACCCTTCACCTGCCCGTCAGCCCATGACTTGGGAATTGCCGGAAGTAAGTGAATCACACCGGCATGGGACTGGAGAAGCATCTCGGCTATTCCAGCGGTCCCTCCGAAATTACCGTCAATCTGGAACGGAGGATGGGTGTCGAAAAGATTGTTCTGGGTGGACTTGGAGAGAAGGGCGTCAACATTGGCTCCAGCCTCCTCACCATCCCTAAGACGGGCGTAGAAATTGATCAGCCACGCCCGGCTCCAGCCGGTGTAGGATCCCTGACGTGTGACAGGATCCTCATTGTACTTGCGCCTGCGCTCGATTGTGCGCTTCGCGGCGGCGAATATCTCGGGATTATTGTCTGTGATCATCGTACCGGGATAGAGGCCGAAAAGATGGGACATGTGGCGGTGACCAGGCTCGATCTCCTCATAGTCCTCAATCCATTCCTGGATGGTGTCGTAGCGCTTGCCTATCTTCAGAGGAGGGAGTTTTGCCATAGCCTCCTTGATCTTGGCCCGGAAAGCCGGATCGTCTCCAAGGATCTCGGAAGCTTTGATCACGGCCTGGAAGAGCTCGTGGGCAATCTCGATGTCCATTGTAGCAGAATATGTTAGATTGTACGTCCCGTTCTTTCCCGGAAGCTTATAGCCGTTCTCCGGCGAGTTGGACGGAGCCGTGGCAAGATAGCCATTCTTGTCCGTGATCATGAAAGAGAGGAGGAACTCGACGGACTCCTTCATCGCCGGATAAGCCTGGTTCCTCAGATATTCCTTGTCCATCGTGAACAGGTAGTGGTCCCACTGGTGAAGGGTAAGCCATGAGCCGGCGATAGGGAACGTTCCCCAGCCAACTCCGTCGCTGATCGAGGTGTGTCCAAACAGGTCGGCCACATGGTTCACGGTCCATCCTTCCGCGCCAAAGGTCTTACTCGCCGTGACGCGTCCGGGAACCCGAATAGCGTTGATCCAGTTGGAGAAAGGAATGACGGTCTCGGAGAGGTTGCAGACTTCGGCCGGCCAGTAATTCATCTGGATATTGATGTTCGTGTGGTAGTCAGCGTTCCATGCCGCTTCGATATCCTGATTCCAGATGCCCTGTAGATTGGCAGGCAGCCTGCCGGGAGCCCTGGACGAGCCAGAGAGCAAGTAACGGCCATACTGGAAATACAATGCGGCCAGAGCGGGATCCGACTTCCCTTCCTTCATTCTCGCAAGTCTCTCGTCAGTAGGTACTTCCGCCATGGAAGGATCGCCCAAAGTCAAGGAAACCCTGCCCATAATGGCGCTATGATCCTCAACATGTCTCGCTCTAAGGTCGGCGTATGACTTACCCTCAACAGCTTTGAGCTGGGCGGCACAAAGTGCGGAAGGATCAATCGAGCGGTCATAGTCGAGTTTCGCCATGTTGTAATCCGTGTTCATCGCGACAAGAATAACCACTTCGTCCGCCTTGTCCACGAATATGGCGTTGCCCGTGTTAGTTAGCGATCCGCCTTTATTGATGGCTTTAATCTTCCCAGCGAACTTCATGTGGGCCCCGGGCGCTCCCTGGTCCTTACCTGGGAGATCGATCAGCTGGCCTTTTATGTCAAGCCCGGAAGGACCGTCAGATGTGACTGAGACGTCTGTAGGACGCTGGTATGATAACTTGAATGTCAAAGCCCCGGGCTTGTCCGCGGCAACCCTCACGACCACGATATTGTCAGGAGCTGAGGCAAACACCTCGCGCGAGAACTTCACATCCCCTGCCTTGAAGGTCGTGACATTCACCCCCGACATCACATCAAGGGAGCGCTCATACTCCTTTAATCCTTCAGGGAAGAAACTTCTGGCTTCGTTGGATCCCCGTCTGAAGAAATCGATGAGCAAATCTCCGAAAGTCTGGTAAGAGCGGATCCTCAAGGGATTCCCGGCCAGACTCTTGTTCGCCATGGCAATAGCCTCCGGCACCTTACCGTCCAACAGAAGGCCTCCGGCACCTTACCGTCCAACAGAAGTTGCTGAAGCTCAGGCATGATCGCAGCCGAGGGAGCGTTGCCATCCTCCGGGCATCCCGCCCACAGACTCTCCTCATTGAGCTGGATGGTCTCATTCCACGGGTTGCCATAGACCATGGCTCCGATCCTTCCGTTACCGACAGGGAGAGCCTCATTCCAATCCTTCGCATCCTGGCGGTACCAAAGGGTCGTGGTCTTGTCGCCGGCTCCAAGCAGCTGCGGGACAAGAATGATCATCAATAAAAGGAATCTTTTCATAATGACGTGGTTATATTATCTTTGAATATTTCACTTCTTGAAGATGAAACGGTAATTGAACCTCCGGTTAGGGGCAGTGTCACCATGGAGGCAAAGAGAGATAGGATCCACAAGGTCGCCGGTGTTATCCGCCCATTTGAAATCAAAGCTCACTTTGTTCCCCGAAAGGCCCAAAACCTTGGCCGGAATGGAAATCTCCATCTGGGAGCCCGTGACCGAATATGGGACTTCCGTAACCGGAACCCATTGTCCATCAGAATATTCCATTACCGATGTCTTTTCTTTTCCGACCGTTCTGTTGACCAGGAAATCATAGCCGTACCATCCGGTCCGGGAATTCTGGTCCGAGTCGATCAGCAGCAACATCCAATCCTGGTCGGAACTAGGCGACAAATCGGAGGCACACCTCACATAGAAACACACTTCCCCGGCTTTGGTGAGGGCTACTTTCGAGTCCTGGATATCATTCCGTCCGGTCTTGTCTGTATAGTGAAGGCCGCCATAGCCGTTCGCGTCACGGAAGGACACGTCGCCCCGTGTGTCGCGGTAGGTCACATCGACTTTCTCCCAATCTTCAAACTTCCCATCTATGGCTATTCTCTTGAATCCCTTATTGACAGGGATTGGCCGGACACCCTTATAGCGACGTATGTTCTGGGCCATCTGCATGTAATAATTGTCAGTATAGCCCCCCTTCATCGGTTGGATGGTCCGGTTGAACTCGGCGTTGTACTGGTCGATGAACACGAACGGATTCTCGGGACGGCGAAGGAACTCTGTCTTGCTTCCCTGGCCCCACATCCCCGCGGTCCACTCGTTCCAGTCGTTCAGGTAAAGGAACTCCGGATCACATGCGATGGCATCATCCCATCGCTCCTGGAAATATATTCCGTAACCCTCTGGATTCTCCACTTTCTTTCCGAGCCAAGGGACATAAGCGCTGACAGGCATGTCATATTCATCCAGTTCAGGCTCACCGTGCTCACGAGACCAGGACTTCCCTACTCCGATAGGTACCGGGCTGTCGTTAAGCCGGACAGGATGCTGAGCCGGGGTAACAGCCGCTTCCTCTCTCTTTCCGTTATGGGTCGAAAGCAACTCGATCGGCTTCATTTTAACGATGTTAGTGTCAGCCATCGAATAGCCGAAACTCCATGTGTCCTCAGTGCCTATGCGGCGCTTGCCATGCTCCTGATAAAAGCCCCACCACATGTCTCTCAAGGTGAAGAAGTCCCTGATTTCCTGAGGGTAAGCATCCGCGGTGATCTCGTACGTGCCATTGGCGTCCTTGGAAGGATCGGCATTGTAAAGGAGCAGCGGCTTGCCGTCCCAATAGAACCAGAGGTCCGAATATTTCCCTTCTTTGTAATACTTCTCATACAATGATTTCACCACTTTCACTGGATTGTTATTGTACGACCAGAACACGAATTGTGGAGTCCGGTTGCCTTCCTCACGCACTTTCCTCATGGTAGAGAATAGCAACTCCCACTCGTCCCAATAACATACACCGTTAGTGACATCCAATATGAGAACATCGACCCCTGCATCCTGGAGCATCGATAGATCCTTTCTCATCACCCACTCGTCCTGACTGAGAAAATAACCCATCTCAGGTTCTCCCCAATGGTACATGCCGTATCTCCAAAGAGGATTCTTATTGTCCATTCGGGCTGAAGGATCTTTCTTCAGAATCTGAGTGACATCGGTGTAAGGAGCCGGCAGATTATGGTTGCCTTTTCCATGCCATGTGACGTAGAACATTCCCACGACACGTCTCTGGTCCTTTTTCACCATTCCCACCGAATCCTCCAATGGCATCTCCCTTCCAAGCGCGTCAGTAGCCACCCAAGTGTCGCTCATAAGGTCTGTGGGATCGCCTGTCATTTGGACAGGCGATTTATCCCTTACAGCTGAGCAAGCAGCCAGAAAAGGAATCAACAGCAAAAGCCCAAGTCGCTTCATATCAATTATTTATCCAGCCTATACACAAAATCAGAGAAGAAGGCTGTTCCCTCGGCTGCCTTCTCATTGTAGCTGAACAGTGCCGGACGGGCTCCCTTCCAATTGCCAAAATGGTTCTCAAAGGACTCGCCGATCGGAATGTAATCTTTTCCGTCTTTGCTATAAGAGAAGCCGAAAACCTTAGCCTCGTCCTCGAATGTCATGCGTAGCCAAATCTTGGATTTGTCAAAAGCGGTCGACGCCAGGATCTCCCCCTCTTTCTCAAGGGATAGGGTCGTGCTCCCGTTCTCCAGACGGATTCCCGCTGTGTAGTTGACACTACCCATGCAGGCCATTCCAGCATGCTGGCCTTCTGCCAGATGCCTCAGATCCAGACACACGGTGTAAGAGCCCGAGAAACCCATCAGCTTCTGGGAAAGGGTGTTATGCGCCTTCTTGAATGAATCTGCCTGGAGAGCATGAAGGGCCAGATTACCTTTCTTCTCACTCAAAGACCACTTCCCGTCAACGGGGTTGTGGTTAAACTGCCACTGAAGGCCCAGAGTACCTCCCTTGAAATTGTCCGAAGAAGCCGGAAGGAAAGGCTTAACAGTTTTTTTAGTCTTAGGTTTGGTCCACGAAGCGACAGGCTCGCCCACTCCGTTACCATCGTAGTCTTCCCCCATAACAGGCCAATCCTCTTCCCAAGTCATAGGCTGGAGATGGACGATTCTTCCAAGAGCATCCCTCTGCTGGAAATGCACGAACCACCACTCACCGAAAGGAGTGTCGACAATAGCGCCCTGGTGAGGACCATTGATCTGAGTCGAGCCGGTCTCAAGGACGATCTTCCTCTCATAAGGGCCATAAATGTCTTTTGATCGAAGAATCGTCTGCCAGCCTCCTCTCACACCGCCCTCAGGAATGCTAAGATAGTAGAAGCCGTTGAGTTTGTGGATCTTGGTTCCTTCAGCGGTTGGTCCCTCGTACACAGTCACTCCCTCATCCAGAAGTGTCTTGCCGTCCGGAGACATCTTATGGATGATGATGGGGCCTGCCCCGACACGGCTATGTCCCAGATAAGCCTGGCCGTCCTCATCCCAGAAGGGGCAAGGATCCTCCCAGCCGGCCAAAGACTTGACACAATGAAGTGGAGCCCAGGGGCCTGCCGGATCCTTGGCAGTGCTCATGAACAATCCCTCATCGGGAGTACAGAAATAGACATAGAAGAGGCCATCATGATAACGGATGGCGGGAGCCCATGATCCCCTGCCATAATGTTCATTCTCATCCCAACCGGGCAGATCAAAACGGTCATAGATCTGGGATATCAGTTTCCAGTTCACGAGATCATCCGACTCGAGGACCTGCATGCCCATGAAATGAAAGTCAGACGCGACCATGTAATACTTGTCCCCATGACGGATCACGTCCGGGTCGGAATAATCAGCCACGAGAACGGGGTTGATGTAATGACCGTCGCCAGTGTCTCCCCATGCGGTCTCTCCCGAGGGCCCTGAGACACAGGAACTAACCGCGACAACTATGGCGGCCAAAATAGGGAAGCAATTGATTTTCATTTTAGTATTCATTATCATCAGGTTATTTGAAATGGACAATTTGGACGTCACCATTATATGTCGCTCCGACGGTGTATTGGATGGCGGTCGGGGAGAAACGCTCCTCGAAGAAACGGTGCATGTGGCCGCAAAGTATTCCTTTAAGGAGTTTCTGCTCCTTAAGCCAGGCGCAGAACTCAAGGGTCGGCTCGTCAGCCCTTTGCTGGACCTTGCGGTAGCGCCATTCTTCCCCTGCGGGATAAGTCTTTCCCTTGTCAAAGGTCTCGGTGATCTCAAGCGGAGCTCCCGTCAGATAAGCACAGTTGCCGTCATTGGCCTCAAGCTCAACCTTGCAGAACTCCGGAGTGTAAAGAGGAACGTGGCAGAGCATGATGACCGGGAGGCCTTTGGCCATCTCTTTCTTCATGAGTTCCAACTGGTTCCGTGTAAAATTGTAATACACATCATCGACAGCCACAAAGTTGACTCCGTTGATGACCCTGCTCGCGAAAGTCAGATCATTGGGATAAGCGCCCTGGACAGCTTCCCTGCTGTCGTTCTTGTAGGCCTCATCCTCCTTAGCCTCACCCACATATTTAGAATACTCATGGTTGCCAGCGGCGACGAACCAATCGGCGAGTAGCATGTACTTGGCCGTGATGTCGAGATTAGCCTCAGAGACGAAGTCAATCATATCACCGGTGTGCATCATGTACATGCCTTTATCTTTGGCATAACGGATGGCCTCACCCAGGTAGTGCTCGCCATAACCCATGTAGCGGGAACGACGACAGGCAAGAAGCATCTTCCTCTCGTCATTCCTGTCATCCGCCAAGGTGATATGGGTGTCGGAAATATGCATCACATCGAAAGGCTTAGTCGCTCCGACATCGATGGTTATCTCCTTGATATTCAAAGGACCGAAAGCGTCGACCTCGCGGGCGACCTCGCTGCTGGCGGCCGGCCCTTCGACTCCGCTCAGGGACCGGGTGTTTCCGCTCAGCCCTTCGACTCCGCTCAGGGACCGGGAACCACGGGAAGCGCATCCCGCCAGGGCGAGCCCAGCCGCGGCGGCGCCTGAAACTTTAATGAAATCTCTTCTTTTCATAATCACTATAATTATCTATAATACAATCTATTGGCAGGTACAGGAACAAATCTCGCATCCCCTTCTCTCTTCCAAGCCCACGATAGAGAATGATCCCCGTCGAAATCAAAATACAGTAGCCTGAACGGATGCGGTCCCTTCTGAAGGGGAATGCTACCAGAGGCTGTGGTGGCCTTATGAGACCCGTCATTGGCCACAACCTTATCTCCATGGATCCAAAGTTCGCTCCCGTCATCACTTGTGACGGAAAAAAACCAGGTCCCGTCTTCCGGGATGTCTATATATCCTGAGAAGCAATATGCGAAATGGTCTTCAACCGGAACATCTTTCAAAGAAGGCTCGCTCATCACGCCCCAATCTTCCTCCGGATCGCCATCAATCTGACCCACGGAGACAAAATTGGCCGTGTGATAAGTAAAGAGGCAACCAGGTTTCATCCCCGCCATGTCGGCCACAGGACAGTAATACACCTTATGGGCGGCCCGGAATGCCTCCGGAGAAGGCCGGAAGCCATCTTTAAAGGCTTTCGCCCGGATCATCAAGGACTTGTCGACCTTGAAAGGGCCTGTATATTCAGGACTATCCTCAAGGGGTTCACTTCCGTCCAGGGTGTATCTTATCACCGCACCTTCAGTCCTGCTGCCCATCCTTATTACCGCCTCTTCCTGGAAAAGATGGAGATCTCCTTCTATAAACGGCTTGGAGACCACAGGATCGGTCGTCAGCGAATAGGGTGCGGTAAGGTTGTCCCTTCCATGATCAGGCTTTGACGAAAGCTTGAAAGCCAGCGTCCCGCCACCCATTATCTCATCGTAAGTCAAGAAGTTCCGGGTGACTGGCCTGCCATTGAGAGTCACCTCTGAAATAAATGGACGTTTCGGATGATCCGCTTTGATTATAAGAGTATTCCCATTCCCGAGACGGATCTCGGCCTCCTTGAACAAAGGGGCGCTGAAAACAAATTCCCCAGTTCCGGGACAAGCAGGGTATATTCCCAAAGACGCCAGAATGTACCAGGCGCTCATCTGTCCGCAGTCCTCATTGCCGCTGATCCCATCAGGTCCCGAGTGATAAGTATTCAGAAGCAACCATCGCACAACTTCCTGACTCTTAGAAGGTTCCCCGATATAGTTGAACAACCACGGGAAATTATGGTCAGGCTCGTTGCCCTGGGCATACTGGCCAAGAATCCCTCTAATGTCACGATCCACTGATTCCTGGCCTTCCGGCCTGTAGTTGAAGAGGGAATCCACCGCCGACAGCATCCGCTCCCGGCCGCCCATCATAGCCTCAAGCCCGGCGATGTCGTGAGGAACAAAGAAACGGTACTGCCAAGGAGTGGCCTCCACATAATCACGGGATCCCTTGAGAGGATCGAATGGCTCTGTCCAAGACCCGTCCGCTTTCTTCGCCCTCATGAAACCGGTCACAGGGTCGAACAATTCACGGTACCGCAGGCTTCTGTCATAGTATTCCCCAGCGATGTCGTTGTGACCAAGATCCTCTGCCATTCGCGCTATGCACCAGTCGTCGTAAGCGTATTCAAGAGTCTTGGAGACTGTCTCGGCTTTCAAGTCAGCAGGCACATAACCGTGGCCATTATAGAGGGAGGACGTTCCCGCCTCATTGACATTGGAAGAGCGGACCATCGCCAAAAGGGCTTTCTCGCCATCGAAAGACCGTATGCCCTTGAGCCAGGCGTCCGCTATCACACTCACACTGTGGTACCCCGTCATGCAGGCGGTCTCGAAACTGGCAAGAGGCCACACAGGGAGTTCCCCTGAGCAATCATACATGTCCAGCATGGAATAGATGATGTCACCGCCAAGTGCCGGATCCAGAATTGTCTGAAGAGGATGCCAGCTGCGGAATGTGTCCCAAAGAGAGAGAGTTGAGTAGAACTTCCGCCCTGGATCAGTCTTCCTGTCCCGCCCGGATTCGTCGCGGTAGCTTCCATCAACATCATCCAACCGGTTAGGAGAGGTGAAAGTGTGATAGAAGTAGGTGTAGAACACATCTTTAGGGCCGTTCTTTACCTTGATGCTTCCCAAGGCCTCATCCCATTTTGTCGTGGCCTTGTCCACAACATCCTCGAAAGTCAGGTCAGAGGTCTCCGCCATGCGGTTATTCCTGGCGTTCTCCACACTGACACCTGACAGGCCCGCATAAACGGTAACTATCTTTGTCCCTTCCGGGAAAGTCAAAAGAAGTTTCCCACGGCCTGTACTCTCCACTTTCTCAAAAGGAACTGAAAACTCGGCCGAGAAATAAATGTCCCTTCCGTGAGCCCAGGCGGTGGTGTTCCTTTTCCCCTTCAGACCCTGCGGGCCATCTTGTTCTAGAACAGCGACATTAGCCTTGCTCCACCAGCCGATGCAATACTCGGCGTCTACCTGGATTTGCGGGACGCCTTTTCCATTGAATGTGTACCTATGGACACCTGTGTGGACATCAGCCGTCATCTCGGCGGTTATCCCGACAGGGAAATCCACCCTATAATAGCCCGGACGGGCATATTCATCTTTATGGGAGAACTCAAGCGGCCCAACTGTCCCGTTCAGAGTCGGAGTGAACAGGAAGTCTCCAAAATCCGGACACCCTGTACCATAGAGATGGGTGTGGCTGAAGCCGACAATGACGGTGTCACTGTAGTGATAGCCGGAAGTCCGGTTGGGAGAAGTGTCAGGTCCCAGTTGAACAGCACCGAATGGCACAGTCGCTCCTGGATAGGAGTTTCCCGCAAGGTCGGTCCCGTTAAACATATTGACATACGAGGCCGGATCCTTTGCCCCGGAACATGAGGCTAGGATTGCCGCAAAGATGATTACTATTGAATTCTTTATCAATGGCATATCGCTGATTCGGGAATAACCTCAAACTTGTCCGAGCCGGGAGCTTTCCAACTCCAGCCAAGCACCTGTCCCTCGTAGTCCTCAAGATAGACAAGGCGGAAGGAATGGAGCCCCTTCCTGAGCGCTATCTGCCCGGTGGCCGTGTAGTCGGAGTGGGATCCGTCATTGTTGACCGCGAGAGAGTTGTCAATATACAGGACGCTACCGTCGTCACTGCGTAGGGCAAACTCCCAAAGGCCGTCCTCCGGGACATCCACATAACCGGTAAACACATAGCCGAAGTGGTCAGCATCGGGAGCGGAAGCAATTGAAGGAGAAGGCATAATGCCTTTTGAGACGACCGGGGAAGCAAGTACTCCGGCAGAGTTCTTGAATTCACCTCTATGATAAGTGTAATTGCAGCCGGCGGCGAGGCCGGACACCTTCTTGGCCGGCAGATAATCTATCGGGAAAGCATGGATCCGCATGAGAGGACTCGGCTCATAGCCGCTCTTGAATGCCTTGGCGGAAAGAATGATATCTTTGTCGATAACAAACGGGGCCTCGTAAAGGGCAGAAGACTCTGTCGGCTCACTGCCATCAATAGTGTAACGGATCTGGGCTCCTTCGGTTCGGGTACGGAGTTCGGCCATAAATTCCTTGTCGAAGAACCGGGGATCCCCAACCAGATACGGAGTCGAAACGACCTTGCCATCCGACAATGAATATGGGGCCTTGAGGGCATCGCGATCGTGGCAAGGCTCTTTGGAAAGTTTGAAGGATAACTCTCCGCCACTCATCAATTGTTCAAAGGTAATATACTGCGCCTGAACCGGCTCACCGTTGAATGTCACTTCTTTTATATAAGCATATTCAGGATGGTCTGCGATGATAGTCAATTGTTTCCCGTTTCCGAGAGTGACAGTGGTCTTGGGGAAGACCGGGGCGGAGAACACATATTCACCGGTGCCGGGGCAGAGGGGATAGAAGCCAAGCGCCCCGAAAATGTACCAGGCGCTCATCTGGCCGCAATCCTCGTTGCCGCAGAGGCCATCAGGACCAGTAGAATACAGATTATCAATGATTTCCCTGACATAGCGCTGCGAGGACGAAGGATCGCCGAGAGCCGTGTACAGCCAAGCGGTGGCGTGGCTAGGCTCGTTACCATGGGCATATTTCCCGATACGCCCGGTGACAAACCACTCGGCGTGCTCGTCAAGATCCCCATAACCCTCACTGAAAAGGGAGTCAAGGGATGCCTTGGCCGCCGGTACTCCGCCCAGCATGGCGGCGAAGCCCGCCACATCATGAATCATGAAATGGCGGTACTGCCAAGCCGTGGCCTCGGTATAGTCCCTGGAAGACTCTCGGCCGGTCCCGTCGGGCGTGAAAGGCGACCTCCAGTTGCCGTCGGAATCCTTTCCCCGGAAGAAGCCCGTGGAAGTGTCCAGGATGTTCCTGTATCTGAGGGCCCTGGCATCATACTCGGCAGCGATGTCCTTATGGCCGAGCGACTCCGCCATACGGGCTATGCACCAGTCGTCGTAGGCATATTCAAGAGTCATCGAGATTGACTGGGGCGTGAGGTCGCAAGGAATATATCCGTATTGGTTGTACCAATCCGTTGCAGGGTATGAGTTGGAGGCCTCAATCATGGCCTTCAAGGCCTTCTCCCCGTCAAAACCTCTTATCCCACGGAGCCAGGCGTCGGCGATCACCGAGACAGCGTGGTAACCGATCATGCAGTCCACCTCGTCTCCCCAAAGCGGCCACAAAGGGAGCTGGCCGTTCAGGTCGTACATATCCAACATGCTGAAAACCATCCCATTCACAAGTCCAGGCTCCAGCAGGGTCATAAGGGGATTCCAGCTGCGGAAGGTGTCCCAAAGGGAAAGCGGGAAATAGAATCCCATCCCCGCGGGGGCGGTCTTGACCTCCCCGAGATGGTTCTTGTAACGGCCGTCAAGATCGGCCATCTGGTTAGGGACGACAAGGCTGTGGTAAAGGGCGGTGTAGAAAACCTTCCGGCGATCCGGAGACCCTCCCTCAACTGCGACACGACCGAGACTGGAGTCCCATAATGCCTCCGAAGCCTTCAAAGCTCCCTCGAAGTCTGCCTGAGGAATCTCCGCAAGACGGTTATTCTCAGCGCCTTCCGCATCAACAGCAGAGATTCCGACGCTCACAGTGAGCTGGCCAATCTCCTCCGGGAAGGTCAGCAGGAAGCGGTCGTGTCCGTCAGGGACACATTCCTTGACAGGCTCGGAGAACAGGGCTGAGAAATACACCCAGCGGTCGTTCGCCCAACCGGTGACATGCCGGCCGCCTCTCACGACGTTTTCCGAGACTTTCTCCAGGAATATTCCGTCTGCCCTTGAAAAACCGAGATTATGACCCATATCAATCAAAATCTTCCTCTCCCCCTTTCCTGAGAAAGTGTAACGGTGGCATCCGGTGTGCGACAGGGCTGTCATCTCCGCGGTGATGCCAAGCGAAGGGAAACTCACCTTATAATAGCCCGCATGGGCCTTTTCGTCCTTATGGGAGAAAGGCAGCGGACTGGCGGCGAAACCGCCCTCATTCTGAGCCACTTCCCCTATGATCGGGACGAAGAGGAAATCACCGAGATCCCCTTGTCCGGTGCCGCTAAGATGGGTGTGGGAGAAACCGAGAATCAGGCTGTCGGAGTCATGATAACCGGCCACTCCGCCATTCGGTGTGTCCGGACTCAGCTGCACAAGACCGGAAGGAGCGGTCGCTCCGGGATACGTGTGCCCGTCCAAAGCCGTGCCGATAAATGGATTAACCTCCTTGACGGGGTTCGTGTTCCCGGCGCAAGCTGAAAGAATCACGGCGATAATGCCGAACGCTATACTGTTTTTCTTCATAATCATCACATATCCTCTATAGACAGACAACTGAACTCGACTCCTTTCCCTCCGAACACTTTGTTTGACATGTCCCTGACCTTAGCCTCAACCTCAGAGGGAGAGTATTTGGACTTGTTTCTTCTCACCTCGAAAGCCTTGACGGTCCCGTCCAAGGCAACTCCAACCAGATCCAACTCGTTAGGAGCGATACCTTTCTTGCCCTTTGTCGGATTCCACCATCCCCCGATCTCACGATACTCCTGGGATTCCATCATCCGCTCCCTGAACCATCGTTCAAGGATTCTTCCGGAATATGTGGGGTAATCCTCCTTGATGATATTGGCAAGAGCCGAATAATTCTTTATCTCGACAAGGAATCTGTAACGATGGAAATACCTGAACCAGAAGCGGAGAAAGACATCCGAGATCTCATACCTCACATCCTTGCTGTTCTCGCCGGAACGTATGGGACGTTTCTTCGAGATCAGTTTGTATTCCTCCTCAAGGATCCGGATCTGCCCTCCGAGGCTTTTATCTCCAAGACTGCCCTCAATCTCAGGGAGGGTCACCTCTCCGGAAGATATCCTCGCAAGAATGGAAAAATATGTCCCGTAGTTTTTCCCCATCTCCTGAATGAGGATTTTCTCTCCCTCGTCCAGGAACTGTGATCCAGGAGTAGTCATGTAATCCACCATGGAGTCCAGACTTAGGCAACCGTTATCCATCAGAAGCTCAATATATTTCGGTACACCTCCTGTAAAGCAGTAGAGTGCGAGGAGATCATCATTACAGTAATCGGCCTTATGATCGGCAAGGATACTTTTCTGGACACTGGTTGAGAACGGTTCCAATTCCAAGGTCAAGTCTGCCCTGCCAAAAAGGGGCTCATGCTCATCCTTGAATATCTTTTCCATAAGAGTGAAAGTGGATCCGCTGAAAACCAGATTGACATGCGTTTTCCTCCTTGTCCTGTCCCAAACATCCTGTATATCCGAGAATACTGTCTTGTTGATGTAATAGAATTCCTGCACCTCATCGATAAACAAGGTGAAAGAACGGGTCTCTCCGGCTGACATTAACAGCCCAAAGATATCCTTGAAACGAGTAATCCCTTCAGGGACAAACACCCCAAGAACACGACGTATCTCTGAGGAGAAATCCTCGCATAGATCGCTCTCGGACCTTCGGCCGACGAAAAGATACACAAAATCAGATCCTTCGAAAGCAAGGGTTCCAAGGGTGGTCTTGCCGATTCTTCTCCTTCCCTTCAGCACTGTCATCTTGGAAAAAGACTCAAAAGCCTTATCCCTTATTGCCTTAAGCTGCTTCAGAGGGATCTCCCTGTCATAGTAATTCATTGCAACAAAGTTTATATCCATAAAGTTTACGACCATAAACTTTACAGCCATAAACTTTACAAATTTATAAAATATATTTTACAAAATCACCAGAAGCGGCATAAAAAACGGGACGTCCGATTTGGCCGTCCCTATTTCTATTGTCATCCCCGACCTGATCGGGGATCTGTCATCCTGAGGCCCGAGGGCCGAAGGATCTAACGTGACTGGAAATACAACTCAAGAGCAGGGCAACATGACCTGCAGGGCCATCAGAGGGTGATTAGGCTGCGAATACCCCGATTTAGAGGCAGGGGTCCGCAGGTTGATGTGCCCTGCAGGCCTCTGGAAGCAAGGTTGGTCGCTCTTGGTTTGCAGATTCTTCGCTGGCGCTCAGAATGACAAAGGTGTGGTTCAGAATGACATGGGTGCATCAGAGAACGACAGTAGATCATTTCAGATCGTGTCATCCTAGGCTTCATTGGAGATCACTGGAAAACTTTTGAACTAGTTCTTGAGGGTCAAGGTCACGCATCAGAGAAAATGCGAACCATTTCTTTCCTAGGTCTTTCAGGGAAGCGCCGATGTGATAGACGCTGTCATCTATTATCAGGAACCGGTCATGCGCCTTTCCAAATAACCTGATCTCAATTGGAGAATATTGTTCGTTATGTCTTTGGAGATCTAACCGCAACTGCCGATCAATCGCTTTTGTGTATATGGTGGCGCTGACTTTAGATTCCCTTTTATCAAGTAATGTCAGAACTGTCTCGTCAATATAGTTGTCAATCAGCACGATCTGTTTAGCCGCTCCCTTAATTAACTTAGAGACAAATAGATAAGCATCAAATATCTGTCCATCGTAAAAGATGCCTTCCATAGGAGGCAGACTGGCGTTCACGAAAAGGTCCATTTTTTCTTCCACCTGTGATACCCTCTTTTCCAAGGTGTCCATTCTTGATGATATCAAATGGCCACCCAATAGATAATCCTTGAGGATCTTTGAAGCCCAACGCCTAAAATATATAGCTTTGCTTGAGTTTACTCTAAACCCTACAGACAGAATCACATCAAGATCATAGTACTTTTGGATTCGTTGCACAGATCTACCTCCTTCGTTTTGAACCTGTGCAATTTTTGCACAAGTTGATTCTTCCGATAATTCGCCAGATTTGTAGATATTCCCAATATGACGAACAATCACTGTTCGATCAACACCAAACAATATACCCATCTGATTTTGTGTCAACCAGACCGTGTCATTATTTACACGCACATCTAAACGAACTGACTCAGATGGATTATAAATGGCGACTAATCCTCCTTTTACAAATGACACATCATTGTTACTCATCATAAAATCTTGATTTTCAGTTATTCCTACAGTGTCCACTTTCATATAACGACAAAGCGAGTCAGGCGCGATATAGCCCAACTCGCTTTGTAGACTCTGAGTGCTACGGCATTCAAACTTGTTCTAACGCAAATATAACAATATTCTTTTGATATAGACACATACGAAAAGGGATCGGATAATACAACTCAAGAGCTGGGCAACATGCCCTGCAGGGCCATCAGAGGGTGATTAGGCCGCGAACACCTCGATTTTGAGGCAGGGGTCCGCAGGTTGATGTGCTCTGCAGACCTCTGGAAGCAAGGTTGGTCGCTCTTGGTTCGCAGATTCTTCGCTGGAGTTCAGAATGACAAAGGTGTGGTTCAGAATGACATGGGTGCATCAGAGAAAATGCGAACCATTTCTTTCCTAGGTCTTTCAGGAAAGCATTGCGACACCTTGCTCAGTGAAAGCATATGGCCTTGAAGATGAATGTTTCAATGGCTTGAACCGGTCACAATTTGTGACCAGTTCCTCAAATTCCGTCTCGCTGATTTGAAAGCGGAATGATAGTGGAAACCTATCGGCATTCCTTTTTACGGCCTGGTTCAAGTATTTAGTCTCAACCCCATATAAAGTCGCGATGTCTTTATCAATCACTACTTGTATGCCTCTTAAGGTTAAGATTGAATTCTCTATCAGAGAATCAGAGATTAATGGGATGTTATCTTCCATAGTCTTTCAGTGTTATTAAAGATGACGATTATTGTTCCTCTTCACTCGCAAAACAACAAAGCGAGTCAGGTGCGATATAGCCCAACTCGCTTTGTAGACTCTGAGTGCTACGGCATTCAAACTTGTTCTAACGCAAATATAATAATAATCCTGTGATTATAGACCCATACAAAATGCGACTGAAAATACAACTCAAGAGCAGGGCAACATGCCCTGCAGGGCCATCAGAGGGTGATTAGGCTGCGAACACCCCGATTTTGAGGCAGGGGTCCGCAGGTTGATGTGCTTTGCAGACCGCTAGGAGCCAGGTTGGTCGCTCTTGGTTCGCGTTTTTGATGTTGCTGGCATTATCGTCATTAATAATAAAAACGGGACGGCCGCTTTGGCCGTCCCGCGTTATATTGTCATCCTGAAGCCTTTTGTCATCCTGATGCCCGTCAGGGCCGAAGGATCTACTATTCATCGACATAAGGAATGAACACATCCATCTTCCCTGGAGTCCTGTTGCCCCAGGCAAAATACGGAATTAGTGAGAGTGTCTGTTCGTCAGATACTCTCGCTTTTATTTGTGTCAAACTGTGTCCCCACCATTTTTCTTTGGGGAGATCTTCCAGAGTGAAAACTGTCTCTTTTGACAGGTGGATGCTGTCATAATCGATCGGATTGTCAATGTCTTCCACGCAATAAACGATGGGACCGCGCCGGACAATCCGTTTGCCTTCCTCATTTTCCCCCAAAAAACCTTTATCTGACATCTCAACAGGCATGTCCAGGATGAGCTCGATATTGTCCGCATTCTGCCATTTCCGTTTAAGAAGCGCATATCCAGACTCTACCGGCACATTCATCACAGTGCCGTTAACGGTTATCGTGAAGTCCTCGCACCATGAAGGTATTCTGATCCGTATCTCCGCATCGACAGGTTCCCGAAGTCCAAGCCGTAGGGACATGTACCCATCCCACGGGTAGCTAGTGGTTTGATCTATAATCATTTCCTTTCCGGAAATCTCCACTTTCGCCGTTCCACCCATGAATAGATTTACCCATAGGGTGCCTTTTGAGGTGCCGTAGGCATAATTGCCCAAGGAAGGGATGGCACGGAAAAGGTCAAGTGCGGTGGAAGGCGTTTCCTCGAAAGTCAAACGACTCATGCCTTCGGCCGTAAAAGCGGGAAGGTCTGTGAAATAACTGTCCCCTTTCAAGGATATGCCCGCAAGGAGCTTGTTAAAAAACACATTCTCGATGATGTCAGCATGCGCCCCGTCACCGCTCGTCACCAATTCTTTCGCTTCGCTGAAATACGATGAGACGAGCGAATTGACCTCGGAAGTGTCAGGATAACGCTGAGCGGACACCTCGCCGTTGCTCAAACGAGTAGACCAATTGCCTCTCAACACCTTCAGCTCGGGATCATTCTCGAACATTAATGAATATGCCATCCCTTCCACGGCCTTGGATACGGAGGTTGAGTCAAAATGGTTCTCGGTCCACCGAACACACAGAGGAAGAGTCACATCTTTATGAATATAATAATAGGGAGTCCAGAAATCGTCTTCGACCTGGACAGCATCGAGACTCACAGTTTCCATCCTTTTGGCGGAGTCCCGCCTGGACTCAACACAAGCGCATAGAAGGAGTGGAAATATCAGAGCTAGAACAATCCTCCTCATAACTACTTTT
Source organism: uncultured Bacteroidales bacterium (assembly GCA_900320965.1). Classification (GTDB taxonomy): domain Bacteria; phylum Bacteroidota; class Bacteroidia; order Bacteroidales; family UBA932; genus Cryptobacteroides. The sequence continues at coordinate 18,689 of ONUG01000030.1, forward strand.
TGGTGTTTTTCTTAAAAATCCAAAGCGAAGCCGTTAAATTGCGGCTTCGCCTTGGATTCTTCAGTCACTTCGTTCCTTCAGAATGACAAACCTGGGTCATTCGCAATGACAAACCTGCCATTCTGAGCGGAGCGAAGAATCTACTTGGACTGGACAGCACCGATGTCAGTCTTGCCGCTCTTGATGAACGGGTTGCCGTTGATGTCGGTTCCGATCTTCTCAAGGAAGGCCTTGATGTCAGCTGAGTAGTTGGCACCGAGGTTGGCTGTGTCGTAGGAATTGTATGAGAGAGTCTCAAGTGTTCCGGCACCGATAGCCTTACCCTGAGACATATAATTCTCACCAAGAAAATCGGTCAGGCTGTTGTACTTGAATGTGGCAGCCTTGTTCTGAAGATCAGCCTGGGCAACCATCTCGATGTCAGGGTTCTTCAGAACCTCGGTGATCGTGAAGTTGCTAGGCATCCTAATCTCACCCGACTTCGTCCAGCCACCTTCGTTGTGCATCTGCTCTCCCTCGATGACGTTGTTGTAGGCAGTGGGACGGGCTCCGCCACCATCGATAGGCTTATCCTGCAAGAATGCGGCCTCTCCCCTCTTCGCACCCCAAGGGCGAAGAATGAGGTTGTTGGCAAGCACGGCGTTGGTATTGTAGCGGAGGTAGAAGTTACCCCACCAGTTGCCATTGTCCTCGTAGTAATTGAAGTTGTTGACGACAGTGTTGTTGACAAACTGGACGTCAACGCTCTGGTAGAAATACACTGAACCGGCATAACCATCATTCTTGATGGAACGGTTGTTGGCGATGATGTTTCCGTAGAACTTCGCATGAGTCGGGTTGGCGCGGCTCTGGCCATCCTCAACGCAGACACCGGCGGCATGGCCGTTGGCGACGTTGTTCACGATGACGCAGTCGTAGACAGTGATGTCTGAAGACTGATCGTCCTCACGAGTGTTGATGGTACCGCGGTCTGCCTCATTGTGGTGTATGTAGCAGTGGTGGACAGTGACAGGGCCACCGGACACACGGACCATGACCGGAGAGGCAGAGGCAGTTGCGGATCTCGAAATAGGAGATCTCGACCGAGCCCTGCAGCGGCATGTCCGTGATAGGATTGTCGCCGCAGTAGAAGCCGCGGTTGACACCGCCACCGTCGATGACGGTGAGGTTGTCCCAGCTCTGCTCGGTGAAGTCGGCGTTCCATCCGCCGGAGACACTCTTGTTCTTGTTCTTGGCGTCAAACACGATGGTGCCGTTGAAGACGGCTCCACCAGCCACACGGATCTCCTGGAACTCCTTGGCGTTGTCGATCGCGGCCTGGAGGTTCTCACCGGCTTTGACATACACGGGAGGTACGATACCGATGGGACCGGAATACACCCTGTCACCCTCGGTGGACTCGACGTATGACCAGACAAAGTAGTCAGTGCCCTCGGCAAGGCCGGTGATCTCACCCTTGTTGATTCCGGCTACAGGAGCCCCGCTCATGGGGACGACCTTACCGGCCTCGCGGTCATTGGCGGTGCCGTAGATAAGACCCCATCCTGAATAGTCATCAGGATTCTTTGTATTCAATGTGACATCTATATCAGCGGTGCCAAGTCCCTGGCCAGCAAGGGAAGAAGAGACAGAGGCGTCGAGGCCGTGTGCCCTCTGGTTGACGATGGCCTTGTCGGAGGAACCGGAAATCGTGAACTCGGCTCGGCGGATCTTGCCGGAGGTGTTGCGCCTTACGGTGAAGCTGCCGCCCCCGTTGGAGGTGATCCAGTTGTAGTCCCCGTCGGGGGTCACGTTGCCGGAGATGCCGTCGATGGTGAACGTCGAGGGCTGGTAGTCCACGATGATCCTGTAAGGATTCTGGTAGAAGACCTCACCTTTCTCCTCGCAACCGGCAAGGAGAAGGAGGGCGGCACCCATTATCGCGTAAAATATCTTTTTCATTCTTTATATCTGTTTAAAGTCATCAAACTATCTCCAGGACGGGGGATTCTGCAGGGCGCCGTTGGCCTTGGTGATCTCGTCGGTAGGATAAGGGAAGGTCAGGCACTGGTCTCTCCAGACCTTGACCGGAGACTGGTAGTCCTCATAAGGGCCAACGGTGTAGGGGGACTCGGGATTCATACGGTCCTCGTAGTGGCGTACCCTCGGGTGTGAGTTGAGCTCGTTGAGGGCGAGCTGCTTGATCTCGGGAGCTCCGGTGACAGCCCACCTCTTGCAGTCGAAGGCGTGGTCGGCGGAAAACTCGAAGGCGAGCTCGCAGCGGCGCTCGTGGTAGAGGTCAGTCCAGGTGGCGGCACCGGCGAGGGGTTTCAGGTGGCTGCGTGTGCGGATCCTGTTGATGTCGGTCGCGGCGGCGGAAGCGTTGCCCAGGGCGAGGTTGGCCTCGGCGCGGAGCAGCAGGCAGTCGGCGAACCTGACGATGGGCCACATGACCTGGGTGACAGGCCAGTTACCGTTGTCAAGGACGGTGGTTCCGACGCAGTCGGCGCGCTCGAAAGCCTCCATGTACTTGTTGCACTGGAATCCGACCTCGATGTTGACAGGTGAGTAGTAGCGCATCTTCTCTCCGAAGTAGGTGAACTCGTCGTTGTACTCGAGGATGGTCTTGGCCAGACGGGGGTTCTTGGTGTCCTTGTAGTCGGAGACTCCGTCACCGTTGGTGTCCTCGTTGTCCTTGGCCATCTCCTCGTAGAGATCATAGGACGGGTGGATCTGGCCCCAGCCGTTGAACTTGCCCCATCCCTTGTCCTCGAGCATGACGCCGGTGAGCTCGACACCACCGTTGCCGGTGTAGTCAGGGCCGCCGGTTCCGGGGATGCCCCAGCAGTACTCCTTGCCGTAAAACTTGCTCACGTCTGTGGTGAAGAGTTCGGCGAAGTTGTCCACGAGGCCGCGTCCGTACTGGCCCTCCAGACGGTTGACGCAGTCGATGACGTTCTGCCACTGGGAGTTATCCCACATGGCCCAATAGGCGTAGGTCTTGGCCATAAGGGCGGCGGCGGACTGCTTGCAGGCGCGTCCGAGGTCAGCAGCGGCGTACTCCTCGACCCTGGGGAGAAGCTCCTCGGCCTTCTTGAGGTCGGAGACGATGTAGGCGTAGTTGTCCGTCACAGAGGGGAGCTGCGGGGGGATGGTGTAGTTGTAGCCACCCTCGACATCCTCGTAAGCCACGAAGGGGACTCCGAGCTCCTTGGTGCCGTAGCGGTAGGCGGCGAGGAGGTGGTACTGGGCGCGGAGGAAGTAGCCCTCACCGAGGACCCTCTTCTCTACGGCGCTCAGCTCCTGCTTGGACTGCTTGGTGAGAAGCGAGTTGACGACCCAGTTGGCCTTGGGGATTCCGTAACGGTTGTAGATCCTGTTCCATGAGTCGAGGATCACGGACTCGTTACCCGTGTAGCTGAGTGTCGCGAGACTCGGGAAACCGCGGGTCTTGCCCCAGACCATGTCATTGGCGCAGCCCTGCTCCCAGTAGATCTCGCGGCTGAACATTCCGTCCCTCTCGAAGAGGCCGTAGTAGCAGTTCTCGATGGCGCTGTTGGCCTGCTCGTCCGTCAGGAAGAAGTTGTCCTGGGCGATGACGCCCTGGGAAGAATAATCCAGGAAGTCGTCGCAGGAGACGAGACAGAGGGCGCAAAGCGCAGCTATAGCTATGGAAATAAACTTTTTCATATATAGTGTCCTCCTAATCATTTAGTAGTTGAGTTTCACACCGAAGGCGAAAATCTTGTGGACCGGGTAGGTCAGGGTGTCGTAGCCGCCGACCTCGGGATCCATTCCGGAGTACTTGGTGAGGGTGAAGAGGTTCTCACCGGAGAAGTAGACGTTCAGGGAGGAGTTCCTCTCGGCGAAGTGGCTGATCTTGCGGAGAGCCTTGGTGACATCGTAGCCGATGGTGAGGTTCTTGAGCCTGAGGTAGCTTCCGTCCTCGAGGTACCAGCCCGAAGGGGTGGCGAGGTTGGAGTTCGGGTCGTTCCTGGAGAGGAGCGGGATGGTGGAGTCGCGGTTCTCGGGGCTCCAGGCGTTGAGGATCTCCTTGGCGCGGCTGAAGTTACCCTCGACATCGGCGAGGATGAGCTGCTTGGCCATGTAGGCGATCTTGTTGCCGGCCACGCCCTGCAGCATCACGTCCACGTTGAGGTTCTTCCATGTGAAGCCTCCGGAGAGGGCGAAGGTGTACTTCGGAGTCGGGTTGCCGAGGTAGACGCGGTCGTCGGTGTTGATCTTGCCGTCCTCGTTGACGTCGGTGAACTTGAGGTCGCCGGGGCGGGCGCCGGGCTGGATCAGCTGGCCGTCCCTCTGGTGGTCATAGACGTCCTCCCAGCTCTGGAAGATGCCCTCGTAAGGGATCATGTAGAAGGAGTTGATCGGCTGTCCGACCTCACTGCGGTAGATGGCTGTGGTCTCGAGGCCGTATCCGCCACCTCCGACCCAAGGGGCGGAGTTACCGTCGGAGTCGAACACACCGGTGTTGATGACGCGGTTGCGGTTGTAGGCGAAGTTGCCGGTAAGGTACCAGTTGAAGTCCTTGCCGACCTTGTCGCGCCAGGTGGCGACGAACTCGATACCCCTGTTGTTGATCTCACCGAGGTTGATCTGGCGGGGGTTGATTCCCATATAGTTAGGCCAGTCCATGGTCTGTCCCTGGATCAGGTTGAAGGTCCTCTTGTTGTAGACGTCGAGGGACATGGACAGGCGGTCCTTGAAGAGGTCGATGTCGAGACCGAGGTCGGCCTGCTCGGAGGTCTCCCATGTGAGCTCCTGGTTGAAGGCGGTGGTGAGTGACCATGTGACGCCTCTCATGACTCCACCGTTGGCGCCGCCGGTACGTCCGGACATTCTGTTGTCGGTGTTGTCACCCATGGTGCTGAGGGTCGGGGACTTGTAGTTCCAGCCGATGGAACCCAGGTTACCGACGCGGCCCCATGATCCCCTGATCTTCACGAGGTTGATGTTGTCATTCTTCGGGAAGAAGGGCTCGCTGGAGATCTTCCACGCAGCCGTAAAGGCTGGGAAGTCGCCGTAGTTGTGCCCGAGGGGCAGACGGCCGGCGTAGTCCCTACGCCAGGAGGCGGTGAGGAAGTAACGGTCGTCGAAGCTGTAGGATCCACGGGCGACGAAGGCTATGTTCGCATCAGGTCCGCTGTAGTAGTCGGAGGGGATACCGTAGCTGCCGGCGAAGGCCATGTACTGCATGGACTCGGCCTCGATGTCGAAGGAGGATGCGCTGACGCCGAATCCCCTTCCCCAGGCGCGGTTAAGTGAGACAGCGCCGAGGGCTCCCACGGTGTGCTTGCCGAAGGTGCGGTCGTAGGTGAGGGTCGCCTCGTTGCGCCAGTTGTCGCTGCGGCCGGCGCTCTCGCTCAGGGAGTTGGTGAGGCTGGGCTTACCGATCTCGGGACGCTTCGGGTTGAAGCTCTTGCCGATGCTCTGGCCGAGGTTGTATGAGAACTGGTCGACAAACTTGAGACCCTTGACGATGTTGGCGATCTCGATCCCGGTGGTTGACCAGAAGTTGATGCTGTGGCCATACTGGGTGTCGGCGAGGAGGAGACGCAGCGGGTTCACGGCGTCACCGTG
>ONUG01000109.1 GCA_900320965.1 uncultured Bacteroidales bacterium
CTTGAGCCTGAACAGACCTACAGCGACGATCCTCTGAGGATGCTACGGGCCATCCGTTTCGCGGTCAAGCTCAGCACCCCTGAGCAAAACTTCACGATCGTGCCGGAGTCTATCCGGGCGATGAAGGCGATGAAAGACCGGATGAGCATCCTGTCCAAGGAAAGGATTGTTGAGGAACTGAACAAGATCCTTATTTGCGACAAGCCTTCGATGGGCTTCCGGCTTATGGACGAAACCGGTCTTCTGGAATATATCCTCCCGGAACTGCTTAAACTTAAAGGAATTGAATCCGTTGATGGTAAGGGCCATAAGGAAATTTTCTCCCACACGCTTCAGGTTGTAGACAATGTGGCGGCGGGAGAGATCGCGGCGATAGAACAGGGGCGTTTGAAAGACTATACTCCCCAGGAGGATGGGGACGGCTTTGTGGAATCGGTCAGGACTGAACCTTATGTTTGGCTGCGCTGGGCCGCCTTGCTTCACGACATCGGAAAGCCCTCGAGCAAGCGTTTCGACCCTTCAGTAGGCTGGACTTTCCATGGCCACGAAGTCGTAGGATCAAGGATGGTCCCTAAGATATTCTCACGGCTTAAGATGCCGCTCAACGAGAAGATGAAATATGTCCAGAAACTCGTCTCCCTGCATCACCGGCCGATCGCCCTTGTGGATGAGGAAGTTACGGACTCGGCGGTTCGTCGTCTCCTTTTTGACGCCGGCAATGAGATCGACGACCTGATGCTCCTGTGCAACGCCGACATCACTTCCAAGAATCCGGTGAAGGTCGCCAGGATCAAGGACAACTTTGAGCTTGTGAAGCGCAAGCTCGTCGAAGTCGAGGAAAAAGACGCGATCCGCAACTGGAAAAATCCGATCACGGGGGAGTATGTCATGGAGGTCTATGGGATTCCTCCCTGCAAGGAGATTGGAATATTGAAGGAATATGTCAAGAATGCCATTCTTGATGGGGAGATTGGCAACACCTTCGAGGAAGCGGCCGCGTTTATGCGCGTCAAAGCCGCCGAGATGGGCCTTAAGGAAGTCGCGTCAGATAATTCCTAACTCCGTTGCTTTACGAATTAGTTCCGAGACATTCTTGACCCCCATTTTGGCATAAATGCGCTGCCTGTGGGTGTTGACCGTGTGGACTGAAAGGAATATGCGTTCGGCAATCTCCGATGCCTTGAGACCCTCGGCGCTTAGCCGGATGATTTGTATTTCCCGTTGGCTCAATCCGATATCTGCTATGCGCCGACCCCTGTCGATAAGGATGTCTCCCACGTATGATGCCACCTCTTCATTGAAAGTTCGCGTCGATTGGGAAAGTTCCATGCAACGCCTCCGGATTTCCTCCGGTGGAAGGTTCGGCGCTTCAGAAGACAGTTTGTCTAGCTCTGTCACAAAAGACGCCGTCGGGCTTTTAAGATCCTTCGACAAAAACTCTATAATTTGCTGCCTGCTCGTGTTCAGCATCTCCAGTTCCTTATTCTTCCTCTTTGCTTTTATTATCCGCTCCCATAGTATCATTGAAAGAGCGAACGCGAGGAGAGCCAGCAAGACCAGAATCGCGCTTTTGTACCGGTTCCGCTCGATCAGACGATCCTTCTCCAACACCTTGAATCGTGTCTCCATCTCCTGAAGAGTCTCATCCTGCTTCTGTTGGATGTATTTCTGCATCTGGAACACATAGTCGTCATGAGTGTCAAGAGCCTTCTGATATTCTCCGACGCGGGTGTAAAGTCGGACCAGGCGGTCGTCCAGAGCCGCCGCTGTGACATGGTCGCTTTCCTTAAGGGCTGACAGCGACTGTTCAAAGTAGTTTATCGCTTCCTCGTTACGGTCTCCCTGCTGGAACCATCTGGAACGGAACATGATTCCGTTGCGTTTCAGGCGCGGGATGTCAAATGTGTCCGCTATGGCCTGTCCCCGGTCCAGCCACTGTCCGGCGGTACGGTAAATGTCCTTGTCGATCGGGTCGTTCCAACGGTTTTTATTGATGTATAGCGAACCGATCACATAGCAAGCTTCCGCCTGCTGCTCAGCGGCTTCCACTTCTTCGGCCAGGGAAAGTGCCTCTTGGGCATATTCTAGGCCCTCATCATTACGCCCAGTCTCAGGAGATATCTCAGCGTATGAGCAAAGTTTGGCCTTGGAGATGAGGATCTCGGCAAGCTCTTTTTTGAATCCGTGTTTCCTGGCAAGGCTCTCAGCCTGGAGGGCTTTCTCCCATGCGTCCGCATCCCGGCTGGACATGATGTCGATACCTACAATGCATGAGAGTGAACGCACCTCCCAGATGGCCTCACCCTCTTGCCTGGAGAGATCCAGGGCTTCGAGCGCTTTCTCCATGGCGGTGTCGTACCTCTGGCTACCGACCTCCCTGGTGGCCTCTTCAACGAGTCCGGAGATTTCTTGTTGAATCCCGGTCTCAGAGTCGGGCGCTTCAGGGGAGCGGCAGGCGTTAAAGCTTGTCATGATGGCGACACAAAGCGGAATCAATATGCGTTTTGACATGGCCGAAGGATTATGTGCGAAAATACTCAGATTTGGCCAAATACCATAAAAATACCTGAATTTATTAATGTTCGTGGCGTATATTAATGAAAAATCATTAATGGAATATCACTTTGAAAGCTCAAATTTGAAGGTTTTTAAAAATGCGCCAAATGAAAATGAAAGAGTCTTATTATTCCCCCGAGGTGGAAGTGATGCGAATTAGCCCCGAGGCCGTTATCGCCGCAAGTGGAGAAGTTGAGGCGAATGTCTCGAATCCGTTCTCCGGTAACAAAGAAGAGCAGTGGTAAACTATTTAGTTATGAATATTCAGATTATGAAAAAGATAAATATTGTGTTTGCCGCTTTCGCCCTTATAGCGGCTATGGCGGCCTGTGACAAAGAAGAGACCCAGGGCTTGGAGAAAGTCAGGATCAATGTTTCCGTGAGCGATTTCGATCCCTCGACAAGGGCTCTCAAGTCAGGCTGGGAGAATGGTGACATTATCAATGTCTATCTGGATGATGTTGTCTCCCATACCCCGGACTTCACCCTGACCTATGGAGAGTCAGGATGGACAGCTTCAGAGCTGAGCTCCGCTGTCGTCTCCAGACTGAAAGAGTCGGGAAATCTCAAGGGATTCTGGGAGAGCAGCAATTCCGCGGTTACAGGCACCGGATGGAAAAAGTGGATGAGCGGGACTAATTATGCTTTTTTTGATTACCCAGTCTTGGATAAAGCTTCCACGAACGGTGTCCAGACTTTTGCACAGCCCAATTCGGATACTTACCCTATAAGTATGAACAAGGCACCCTTTCCGCCGAGATAAACAACTGGAACATCACCACCAATTTCCAATTAGTCGTGACAGGACTTCCTGCAGGCTCATACTCTTTATATACCGGCAAGAATACTCTGAGTGTTTGTACGAGTATAAGCATCAGCTCTGGTCAGGGGGACGTGTCCATGTATGGGCCTTCTTCAGATAGCTACAGGATAGCTGGCGTCCCCAATGCGGACGGAGTCGCGTTCGTGGGTAAGGTGTATCGTCCCAATGTCAATTTTGACTATGTTTTCTATCTGGTGGACAACAACACCGGAAAGAAGTACACTTTCACTAAAAAGACTTCGCTGCCGACCGATTCAGGTAAAGTGCTTGTCGGAGCCAAGGTCCCGTCCACCAGTTTTACCGAAGTTACTCCTTAAATCAGAATCTCATGGAATCTATTATGAAAATGTATGAGTCACCCGATATGCAGGTGATCGCTCTAAGGCACGAAGGCGTCGTCTGTGGCAGTGACGTGGAAACCACCGGCATGGGTATCCCTTATGTCAATCCGTTCGGTGACACGACGGAACAAACTCTTTAAAAGGAAATCATGAAAAAGACATTATTAATTGCCGCTATCGCGGCCATGGTCCTTGGTTGCGGCAAAGAAGTTTTGACAGACCAGCCTCTCCAGGAAGAGGGACAGGCCTCATTGGCCCTTGATTTCACGATTAATGACGGAAGTTCGCTTGACACTAGAGTAGTCAAGCAGGGCTGGGCACTTAATGATAAGATTTATATACTTTTTGACAAAGAGATCAACTATGGTGCGGACAATCCTGCACAGTACCTGGTAATCGCCTTTGCTGCAAGTGACTCAAAGTGGCATGTTGTATCGTGGTCTGCCGGGCTGGAGCGAAAAATCGCGAATAAGACGTCGGGAACCCTTACCGCATTATACATGCCTAATGACAAGGTAGGTGGAACTATATCGTTTGAACACGGTTCATCAGAGCAATACAATGTGTATTCAAAAGATAGGAACGCAGGTAAATTCAAGTCTTTCGCATTAGTCGCGGAAAACCAAAAATACACCGTTTCAGGTGGTGTCTTAAAAGCGTCTTTGACATTGAAAGCGCCCAACACTACCAGTAGTTGGATGCAACACTGCATTGATAATAAAGACCGTAATGGGAACACTATTCCCAATAGCGAATCTCATCACTATACGCTCCAACATCGAGTTATGTCATACCAGAATAGTGGATCTTATGGCGATTTGGGTTATACCCGTTCTGTTTCTCCCTACACGTACACCAATTCCGGAATATTCAATTTTGATACGTTCCAAGAAATGAGCGCTTACGTTTCAGGAGGCCTGTGTTTCGCAGGTTACAATGCCAGTGCCAAGGGCGAACGGATGCGTCATATTTTCACTTTGGTTGATAACAAAGGTACTGCTACCACTGCCGATGACGTGACTTACCAATACATTTGGCCGGAAACCGGGAACTATGGCCAGTTGACCAGCTCCGCAATCAAGCTTCCCGCCCTAAACGCCAAGAATAGCTCCGGGAACTACAAGTGGGTTCTGCAGTAGGTTTTACCTGTTATTTTTCCAGTACCAAATGTCATCACCGCCGGCGTAGTCCGGCATGTTAAGGGAGTCCATAACGGGCTCCTTTGCCATTTTCTTCAGCCTGGGGGACTGGACTCCGAAGCGGTCCATCGGGATATTCATGAATCCTCCGAGGCGGATGGCATCAGAATCGTCCTTCAAGGTGTAATTTCCTTCCTTCGGGTTGGCGAAGACCACACTTGAGACGATCGAGTGGGCGTCATGGCCGAGTTCCCTGGCTTTATTGAAGGAGAGGCTGTCCGTGAATATGTTGAAATCAACGTTGTTACCCTTATTGTTTGGCTGATATGGCTGATAAGGGGTCATCACGATGTTGCGTGCGAACACATCGCCGCTGTCGTCGAACCAAGCATGGGCGTGGAGGGTGTTGTTCACGATGATGTTGTTCTCGACCCTGCGGTAGAATCCTTCCCGGAGTTTGATTCCTCCGTTGAGGCAGAGGTTATCGTGGATGATGTAGTAGCTGGAGCCGTCGTCAAGGTCGATGTCCCAGCCCCGGTCGCAACGGAACCTGTTGTATCTTAATATGTTCGGTTCAAGCATGTCGGCTAGGATCATATCCGGCCTCTCTTTGACATGGCTGACCATAGTGTTGTAGTTCGGATGCCAGTAACGGTCCCTGCCCCAGGAGTTGAATGAGCCGTGGTCGCCGGTCTCCTTGACGGTGAACTTTACATCTTCGGCACGGAGATAGCCGTCGGGGGCGAGCTCCTCGCGGAGCATATACTCGCCGGGTTTCAGCATCGTAATATAGTGGGGCTTGTCGCCGGAGACCCACTTCTCGATGACTTTGCCGTCCTTGTTAAACAGTGTCAGGTGGGCGCCGGGGATCTCCTTGCAGGTAGTCATATCCTGCTTGGAGACGTGTACCTTGGTATAGTCGTCCTTCATGTAGACCTTCTGGATGTCTCCGGTCTCCTTAACAGTGAACTTCACATCTTCAGCTCGGACGTATCCGTCAGGGGCAAGCTCCTCGCGGAGCATGTATTCGCCTGCGGGAAGGCGCTCGATCAGATGGGGTTCCTTGGTGGAGACCCATTTCTCGATCACTTTTCCGTCCTTGTCAAAGAGTGTCAGGTGGGCACCCGGGATCTCCTTGCAGGTGGTCATATTCTGCTTGGAGATTTCCACTTTCGTGTACTTGTCCTTCATTTCCACCTTCTGCTCGATGCCGGTGTCCTTGACTTCAAACTTGACGTCCTCCGCCCGGACATATCCGTCGGGGGCAAGCTCCTCACGCAGCACGTACTTTCCGATCGGGAGCTTTTCGATGTAATAAGGCTCTTTCCCGGAAGTCCATGTCTTTACAACTTTTCCCTTCTCGTCAAAAATAGTCAGTTTCGCTCCGGGTATCTCCTCGCAGGTGGTGATGTCAGTTTTGGAGATCTTTACTTTTGTTACGTCATCCTTCATCTCCACCTTCTGGACCTCCATGGTGTCCTTCACGGTAAATACGATGGATTCCGCAGTCGTATAGCCGTCCGCAGGTTTCCGCTCAACAAGTTCGTATTCCCTGTTGGCGTGGAGGTATTTGATCAGGTGAGGTTTCTCTTCGGAGACCCACTCGTCCACTACATTTCCTGCATAGTCAAGGACCTGGAGGTGTGCTCCTGGAATCTCACTGCCGCCGGTGATGTCGGTCTTAGTGACCTCCACCTTAGTGGGTTCGTTGACAAACGCAAACTCAAAGGATACTGTCTCCTTTTCATCGCCTTCGTATTCAAAAGTAAATTCCTTCTTCTCCTCACTGGTCACATAGCCGCGGGGTGCGGAAACTTCCCGGATATAATACTTTCCGTCCACGGGCAGATCAGCAGTGAAACTGATCTCGCCGTTTTCATTGGTCGCCCTCATCTCGATCATCTCATCTTTTTTGATCAGGACTTCACCGGACGCGGACAGGATGTCTTCAGCCGCATAAAGGCCGAAGGATGCGCCCTTCAGGGCTGTTTCTGTTTCAGAATCTTTCTTTGTCAGGTGCAGGGATACCTTCTGGCGGACATTCTGCCACTTCTCGTCATAGACGACGATCTCCGTGTACTGGTCACGGTAGGTGAGGTCCACATAGCGGGGCTCACTGTCGAGGACATAACCGTGTGCGGTCTCTTTCTCCACGACATAGTACCTGCCCAGGGGAAGGTCTCCCAGTTTCGCGATACCAGTGCTGTCCGTGGTGATGGTCCCCACCAGCTCGTCCTTCTTAAAATAATCTTCGGCAACATTGTCTGCTGCTTTGATGTCCTCCGCAGCATAGACCTCGAAGGTGACGGATGTCAGGGTCCCGGAGAGATATTCAAAGAAGTTCTCCACCGTTCCCTTTGCGGCATCCACGGGAGTTACCTTGTCCAGAAATTCTCCCTTCTTGTCGATGATGAGGAGTGCAGTCGGAACTTTGTCCTGCATCTCGACCTTCTGGATCTCGCCGGTGTCCTCCACAGTGAAAACAACATCTTCCGCACGGAGGTATCCGTAAGGTGCAGTCTCTTCGCGCAGGACATAGGACTCGCCTGCGGTCAGGCAGCGCACCATGTGAGGCTCGCCTTTGACTGTGGTCCATCGCTCGATCACTTCCCCACTGCGGGTAAGGATAGTCAGGACCGCTCCATCGATCTCTTCGGCACTGGTGATGTCAGATTTTGTAAATTCGACCTTTGTGGGTTCATTTTTCTTTACTGCACTCTGCTTCACAACAGGAATATCCTGTCCCTGATAGGAAGCATCGAAAGTGATCACTTCGTCGGAGGAAATATATCCAGCCGGAGCTTTGTGCTCTTTTACGTAGTACTGCCCAAGCGGCAGGTCCAGGTCAAAAACAGCAATGCCGTCTTTGCCGGATACTGTTTCCGCAAGGA
>ONUG01000053.1 GCA_900320965.1 uncultured Bacteroidales bacterium
GCCCGCCTGACAGGAGTCGACAAAGAAATTCTGAAAAGGATTCTATAACCCCTGCTATCCTGAGCGAAGTGAAGGGCTTGATTATCAATCCTTTACAAAAAATCAAAATCCAGGCCCCAAGAAAAAATGGAGGCTTGGATTTTGTCGTTTTATAAAGTGTTGTGAATCAACGATTTCCGATTAGACGGAATCCAGGGTTAAAGGTTTTCCAGTTCGGAGATCCAGAGTTTTACTTTGGCGTCGGATGGCATGCGGAAATCGCCGCGGGGGGAGAAGCTGACCGGGCTGATCTTCGGGCCGTCGGGCATGCAGGAGCGTTTGAATTGCTGGCTGAAGAACCGCCAGTAGAACTTCTTAAGCCATTTGAGGATTGTCTCAGGGGCGTACCCTTCTACCCGGTTGGTGAGCGGAGCCGAACCACCGCTCAGGGACCGCCCTTCCGCCGGAGGGCAAGACTGGTCATGGCGACCATTTACCCGGCTAGGGCGCGAAGCGCAGGGAGACGTGGCCAGTCTTGCCTCCGGCGAAGCAGCATCCTCCACAGAAGCCGGAGCGAAGGCGTGGCAGGCGAGGAAGTAGATCTTGGAAGGGGAGTAGCCGTGGAGCATGATGTTGTAGATGAAGAAGTCATGCAGCTCGTACGGACCGATCAGATCCTCGGTCTTCTGCTTGATCTCTCCCTTGGCGTCCGCCGGCATAAGTTCCGGACTGATAGGCGTTTCCACAATGTCGATCAAGATCTCTGAGGCTGATCTGCCGCCCGGGACAGCGGGAGCCGTGAACACGTTCTGAGCAGCCCAGCGAACAAGATGTTTGATCAAAGTCTTTGGCACAGAGGCATTGACCCCGTACATCGACATGTGGTCCCCATTGTAGGTGCACCAGCCGAGGGCCAGCTCCGAAAGGTCTCCAGTGCCCACGACCAAGCCGTTCTCCTGGTTCGCTATGTCCATCAGGATCTGAGTCCTCTCACGCGCCTGCGCATTCTCATAAGTCGAATCCATCACTGTCGGATCATGCCCTATGTCCCTGAAATGCTGCTCAACAGCGGGCACAACCGAGATCTCCTTGGATGTTACCCCAAGAGCCTCCATCAAGTCTGTCGCATTGGATTTTGTCCTGACTGTAGTCCCCAGTCCGGGCATAGTGATGCCGATTATTCCAGAGCGGTCCAAGCCCAGCTTGTCGAAGGCCATCGCCGTGACTATCAGCGCCAAAGTGCTGTCAAGACCCCCGGATATTCCCAGAACGGCTTTCTCGCATCCGATGTGCTCCATGCGGGCCACAAGGCCGGTCGACTGGATCGAGAGAATCTCCTGGCAGGCCTCCGCTTCCTCGGCGGGATCGCCTTCAGGCAAGAACGGATGAGGCTCGACTTTCCGGTAAAGACAAGAGGTGAAGTCCGTCGGAGCGGGATCCCCGATCTCGAAACGGTTGTAGAGATTGGAATATTCACAGGCGGAAGTGCCGTCAGGAGCCATCCCCCTGAAGGAGTTCTTTTTCTGGCGGTGGACCCCGATCTTCTCGATGTCGATGTCGGCGAATGTGATGGAATCTTCCATCATAAACCGCTCATTTTCAGCTAGTAACTCTCCATCTTCGCAGATGATGGCCGACCCGCCGTAGACGGTGTCCATCGTGGACTCGCCGTAGCCTGCTGAGCAGTAGACGTAACCTGACACGGTCCGGCCACTCTGGTTGATCACGAAATCGCGGCGTTTGCGGTGTTTCCCGGCCACTTCATTTGAGGCGGAGATGTTCACGATAACCTGCGCCCCTGAAGGAGCCAGGAAGGAGGACGGCGGGACAGGAGTCCAGAAGTCCTCGCAGATCTCGATCCCGAAGGTCGTGCGTCCGATCGAGAACAGAAGGTTGGGGGAGAGGTTGCAGCGCTGTCCGCAGTACTTGGTCACTGAGTCGAAACCGTCTCTGTAGTAATTCTTTCCGTCGTCGACAAAGCGTCCGGCTCTTGTGTTGGAAGGGGCCAGGAAATCAGATCCGGAAGCGAACCATCGGCCTTCGTCAAACTCGGCGTAGGTCGGGAGGTAGATCTTGGGGACTATTCCTTTTATCCCGCCGTTGCGGATCACGACCGCACAGTTGTAAAGCCGGCCGCGGTAGCGCACCGGAGCGCCTACGACAACAGTGGCGTGCTTTCCCCGGGTGTGCAGGGCTATCTTTTTGACAGCATCCTCCGAGGCGGTCAAAAGAAGGCTTTGCCCGAAAAGGTCCAGGCATGTGTAGCCTGTGACTGAGAGTTCCGGAAAGACGACCAATGAGGCTTTCCGCTCTTCGGCTTTATCGATGAGGCTGATGATGGCGTCGCTATTATATTCAACGTCAGCGATCCGCACGCGAGGAACGGCGGCCGCAACTCTGAAGAATCCGTAATCCATTTTTCTGAATATGTTTATGCGTTTGCGGGATCGTTTTCCTGATCCTCTGAGCGGAGCTTCTCACGCTCCCGGGCGTGGGCGTTGTTGACAGTGAGCGCTATTCCCCTGTAAAGGAAATAAAGGCCGATCAGGAGGATGCAGATTTTGGTCCAGATCTTCCCGGAGTCGTCCAAAAGGGCCGTCACGCCAAAGAATAAGATGAAGGCGGAGAGCACGAAATAAATGATATTGAGAAATTTAGGCATATTCTTACAAGGATTCGATGAGTTTGACGAATATCGCGCACATCCTGTCGGCAGCGGCATCGGCGGCTTTCACAACAGCCGCTCCGTCGTTGACATAATCCTCGGCGTAGTCGTCGTGGGCCTCGTTGGTCACCACCGACATTCCGAAGACAGGGATGTTGGAGTGGCGGGCTGTGATGACCTCGGGAATGGTCGACATTCCGGTCACGTCGCCGCCGATTATCCTTATGTATTTGTACTCTGAAGGGGTCTCATAGGTGGGGCCGGTGCCTCCGAAATAGACGCCTTTGTGGACTTTAATGCCCATTTCGGCGGCGATTTCCTCAGCCTTGGCGATCAGGGACAGGTCGTAGGGCCTTGTCATGTCCGGAAAGCGCGGCCCGAACTCGTCCATGTTTGGACCGATCAAGGGATTGGGCTGCAGGCAGATGTGGTCCTTGATGATCATAAGGTCGCCGACTTTGTAGTCATAATTCACTCCTCCGGCGGCGTTTGAGACAAAGAGGTACTTGATGCCCAATTTGACCATGACCCTCGTGGGAAGGGTGACCATCTCCATCGGGTAGCCTTCATAGTAATGGATACGGCCCTGCATCATGATGGCGGTCTTGCCGCCGATCTCTCCGATGAGGAAATTGCCTTTGTGGCCGATCGCCGTGGAGACGGGGAATCCGGGAATATTCTTATAGGGGATCACAATCGGATCCTTTATGGCGTTGGCCAACTTCCCCAGACCGCTTCCGAGGATGATGCCTACAGTGGGCTGCAGGTCGCCGATCTGCTCCTTGATGTAGTCGGCTGCCTTGTGGATTCTTTCTATTCTAACATCCATGGTGTCAAGTATTTCTGATTGATTCAATTCTTTCTATGGCTTTCCTTCCACAGCTGAGAATTTCCTCCTCGCCGCACACCTTGCGGTCTTTCATGACCAGCCTGCCGCCGCAAATAAGAGAGCTTATGCAGTCGCTGTGGGCCGAGTAGATGTAGTTGGCCAGGAAAGGGGCGGGGGACAGGAAGAAGGTGCTGTCTGTGTCGATGATCTGGATGTCGGCGTCCCAGCCTTCCTCGATGCGGCCGGTCTTAAGCCCAAGGGCCTTTCCTCCATTGACGGTGGCTATGTCCAGCAACTCCTTCAGTGGTAAAGCTGTGGGATCACTCCTCCAGGCTTTCTCGACAATCGCCGCGGTCTTCATGGCCTCCAGCATGTCAAGATTGTTTGATGAGGCGCATCCGTCAGTGCCGAGGCACACATTGGCTCCGGCGTCGCGAAGCTCTTTCCAGAGAAACTTGTATCCGGAAGCGAGTTTGAGATTGGAGTTAATGTTGTGGACGCAGCTGACTGACCTTTGGCCAAGGATCTCCACATCTCTTTCTGACAGCCAGAGTGAGTGGGCGGCAATGACATCTGGGCCCAGAACTCCCAGAGAGTCAAGATATTCAACGGGGGAGAGACCGCCGTGGGTGGCTTGACATTCCTCAACCTCCCGCCTTGTCTCGGCGATGTGGATGTGGATCCTCAGACCGTGTCTTCGGGCGAATTCCGTGGCCCATAGGATCAGCTCCTCGCTGACTGTGTAGACCGAGTGGATGCTGACCGCGAACTTCTGGCGGCCAAGGTTGCCCTGGACGGCTTCGAACATGGTCTGGCACTCGTTTTTCTGCCTGGCTGTCACCTCGGGGTCGAAGTTGTCTAGGCAGGTGTATGAGAAAAGTCCCCGGATGCCGGTCTCCTCAGCGGCTTGGATGGCCATACGGGAGTGCCAGTACATGTCGTTGAAGCACGTCGTGCCGGTCTTTATCATCTCAAGGGCGGCCACTTTTGTGGCGTCGTGGACAAAGGGCCTGTCCAGGTGGGCCTCGATGGCCCAGATGTGGTCCAGCCAGTCTTGCAGGACCATGTCTTCGCCGACTCCTCGCAGGAGGCTCATCGCGGCGTGGGTGTGGGCGTTGACGAAGCCTGGCATCGCGGTTTTGCCGGTGCAGTCGATGATTTGCCCTTCGACTCCGCCCGAACCACCCGCGGGGCGGATCCTTCTGATGATTCCGTCCGCTATTTCGATGTCGACCTGGCGGCCGTCAAGAGTAATATTTCGCAGAAAAAGCTTTTCCATCAGCAGTGCGTTTTCCAAATATAAGAAAAAATCGTTAATATTGTTGAGAATTCAACACAGATGAGTTTATGAGGAATATTTTTAAAGCTTTGACGGCGCTTTCCTTCTTCTTCTCGGCGGCAGCTTCCGCCCAGGATAGTGTCAGCGTCATGGAAAAGAATTTCAAGGACATACAGTGGAGCCAGCCTATCGGCGTCTACTGGTACTGGATCGCTGGCAACATGTCGTCCGAAGGGGTCGTCAAGGATCTCCAGGCAATGAAAAAGGCCGGGATCACCAGGGTCCAGATCGGAATGATCGGTGAGGATCAGGGAGTTCCTAAGGGTCCTGTCCGGATGTTCACCGAGGAGTGGTGGGATATTCTTCACACTATGTTCAAGACCGCCGGAGAGCTTGGCATCGAGGTAGGGCTTTTCAACTGCCCCGGCTGGAGCCAGAGTGGCGGTCCTTGGGTCAAGCCCTCCCAGTCAATGCGTTATCTCGGGAGCTCAAAGGTTACCGTCACTGGACCGTCTGTGTTTAAAGATAAACTTCCTGTGGTTGGCGATAACGCTCAAGATGTCAAGGTATTGGCTTATCCTTTGATTGAGCCTTCCTCGAAGTTCACGGCAGACGGTGACGTCTCTTCCAAAAAAGAAATAACCCTTACATCCGACAAACCGGCCGCTGTCAGGTCGATTGTCATTGAGCCGACTTCCACTCCAGGCGCTGCTAACGCTGAGTTGTATGTCAAAGAGAAAGGCGGACTCAGACTCATTGAGAGATTCCTTGTGGACAGGAGCAACGCTGCCATCAATGTCGGATTCGATCCTGTGGCTCCAGTGGCCATCTCGATTCCGGAGACTGTCGGCGAGACCTTTGTCCTGAAGGTCGACAAGGCGGGAGTCGTCGGAAAGGTCACGCTCTCCGACGTTCCGGCAGTGGAGCGTTTCGCTGAGAAGACTTTCGCCAAGATGTGGCAGACCCCGCACCCGATGTGGGACGCCTACATGTGGAGGGAACAGCCGTCGGACGAAGCCGGCTTGGTTGTAAACCCTTCGGAAGTGATTGATATTACTGAATATATGTCTCCTGATGGGACCCTTTCATGGAATGTCCCTGCTGGTAAGTGGGTTGTCGAGCGGACAGCGATGCTTCCGACCGGATCGATGGATTCTCCAGCTCCCGAGGAAGGCCGCGGCCTTGAGACCGACAAGATGAGCAAGAAGCACATCAGAGACCATTTCGACAACTATCTCGGAAAGATCCTGGAGCGGATCCCCGCTGAGGACAGGAAGACTTTCAAGATTGTCGTGGAGGACAGCTATGAGACCGGCGGCCAGAATTGGACCGACGACATGATTCCTGATTTCAAGAAAGCCTATGGTTATGATCCGACTCCGTATATTCCCGTGTTCAGTGGGGTGGTTGTCGGTAGCCGTGAGATGTCGGACAGGTTCCTTTGGGATGTCCGCAGGCTTGTGGCCGACGAGGTCTCCTATAATTATGTAGGCGGTCTGAGGGAAGTCAGCAATGAGCACGGCCTCACCACATGGCTCGAGAATTACGGCCACTGGGGATTCCCCGGTGAGTTCCTCCAGTATGGCGGGCAGTCCGACGAGATCGCCGGTGAGTTCTGGAGCTTCGGTGACCTTGGTGACATCGAGAACAGGGTGGCCTCATCTTGTGGTCACATCTACGGTAAGAAAAAGGTCTGGGCTGAGAGTTTCACTTGCGGCGGGCCTGATTTCACACAGTATCCCGGCCAGATGAAGCAGCGTGGGGACCGTTTCTTCACAGAAGGCATCAACGCCTCGCTGATGCATCTCTACATCCAGCAGCCTGATGACAGGGTTCCGGGCCACAACGCCTGGTTCGGCAATGAGTTCAACCGCAAGAACACATGGTTCTCACAGATGGACGTTTTCAGCGACTACCTCAAGAGATGCAACTACATGCTTCAGCAGGGACGTTATGTCGCCGATGTGGCTTATTTCCTCGGTGAGGACGCTCCTAAGATGACCGGTGCCAGGGATCCGGAGATCCCTGAAGGGTATTCCTATGACTATGTCAACGCTGAGGTCCTGATGGACGCTTCCGTCAGGAACGGGAAGTTGCTTCTTAAGAGCGGGATGGAATATTCAGTTCTTGTACTTCCTAAGATAAAGACCATGCGTCCGGAACTTCTTGAGAAGCTGGAAACACTTGTGAAAGAAGGACTTACTATTCTTGGACCGGCTCCGGAGAAGTCTCCTAGCCTTCAGGGTTGGCCTTCCGCTGATGCCAAGGTCAAGGCTTTGGCCCAGAGGATGTGGAGAACCTCTGAGAATCCTTTCGCGACTTCCGTGAGCTACGGTAAAGGCACGATCTACAATGGTGGTTCCCTGGAGAAGGTCTTCTCTGACAAGGGGATGGTTGCTGATTTCCGGGCGAGTGATCCGGAGCTTCCCCTCCAGTTCATCCATCTTACTT
Organism: uncultured Bacteroidales bacterium; assembly: GCA_900320965.1. Taxonomy (GTDB): domain Bacteria; phylum Bacteroidota; class Bacteroidia; order Bacteroidales; family UBA932; genus Cryptobacteroides. The sequence continues at coordinate 7,204 of ONUG01000053.1, forward strand.
TAGCCGATGCTGAAGTTTATTTCGTCTCCAATCAGGGTGACGCTCCGGTTGAGTTCGACGCTTCTTTCAGAGTCTCCGGCAAGGCTCCTGAGCTTTGGAACCCTCTGACCGCCGAGACCAGGGCGCTTCCTGAATATAAGGCTGTCACCAAGGCGACTCAGGTTCCGATGAGACTTGACGCCTTCGAGAGTTCTTTCATAGTGTTCAGAAAGGATGCTCCCTCAGTCGCTCCCAAGGGTGTCAATTATCCTACCGAGACTATCGTCGCTGAAGTCGCTGGCCCTTGGAAGGTCGCGTTTGAGGAGGGGAGAGGCGGCCCCGAGGGTGTCGTGACATTCGATTCGCTCCAGGACTGGACGACCAGCTCTGATCCTAAGGTCAAGTATTTCTCCGGCACCGCTGTCTACACCTCCACCTTCAAGTTGAAGAAGCTTCCTTCCGAGCCGGTCTACATCGATCTTGGTAAGGTTATGGTGATGGCTAGGGTCAAGGTGAACGGTGAGAATGTCGGTGGTGTCTGGACAGCTCCATATCGCTTGAATATCAGCGACTTCCTTAAAAAGGGAGAGAATATTTTGGAAGTTGAGGTTGTGAATTGCTGGCGCAACAGGTTGATTGGTGAGAAGGAGGTTATTCCCGAGTCTGAGAGGTTCACTTTCCAGACGTCGACTTACCTCAGTAAGGATGATGAACTCCAGAGTTCTGGACTCCTCGGCCCCGTCCGTCTTCTTTCCATATCCTACACCCTCTATTAATATTTAGTCATTATCTTGATAATCAATTGCCAGTGGGACTAAAGCCACCGGCGTCAGTGCGGAAGAAGACTCCCCTGGGAAGGCCTGTCCACCCCCGGACAGGGGCAGGGGGTGGGGCCCAACGATAGTTGGGTATGAGGAGTAAGCTTGCTTACGACGAGTGTCCAAATAGCGTTGGGAGGGGCCGGAGTGAGCGAAGCGAACGGAGTCCTTCCCAGGGGAGTCTTCTTCCGCACTGGCGTCGAGGGAATGTGACCCCTCCGGAGGGCTTCGCTCACTACGTTCGCTCCGTACCCTCCCACTGTCTCCTGCGTCATCGCCTTCGGCGATAACTTGTATCCAGCGGGCCCCGTCCCTCTTCCCGTGGCCGAGGGGGGCCACGCCTCCGGAGGGGTCACATTCCCTCGACAGGCATAAGAGGTGATGATTCTTGGAAAGAAAAAAGGACCGTCGGTGTGACGGTCCTTTCGTAAATGTGGTTAGAGCGTTCTGCTGTGATTATTTGGCGTAGGACTCCTTGACGAAGTCGGAACCAAGAAGGTAGTCAGCGCAAGCCTTGATGCTCTCGTTCCAGTCACCCTTGGTGAAGCCCTCAAGCTCCACGATGTAGTTCTGGAGACCACCTGTCTCGGCATTCTTGAAGATAGCGTCGAAACCGACCATTCCACTCTCGCCAAGCTCGTAATGATCCTTGATATGCAGCATCTTGAAGCGGCCAGGATATTTCCTGAAGTACTCGACAGGATAGGCGCGGCCCATGCAAGCCCAGTACACATCCATCTGGAAGAAAACATAGTTGGGATCAGTATTCTCGAGCATGAAGTCGTAAACGACCTTGTCCTCGACCTTGTTGAATTCGTGGGCGTGGTTGTGGTAGCCATAAAGCATCCCAGCCTCAGCGCACTTCTTGCCGACAGCGTTGAAGTAATCGCAATATGTCTTGAGATCCTTCAGGTTGTCAGGAACAGGGAAGCTAGGAGTGACTATGTAGGAGCAGCCCGCCGCCTTGTGGACAGCGATAGCCTTATCCCACCATTTCATCGACTCGTCGAAATTCCCGCTCTTGAGCTCCTCAGGAGAAAGGGAATGACCGATGTGGCTAGAAAGGGACCTCAGGCCAGCGGCCTCAAGATCAGCCTTGTACTGCTCCGGCTTGACACCGTAGAGCAGGCCCTGCTCACCGTCATAATTGGCGGCCTCGACAGCGGTGTAACCCATCCCGGCAAGAGCCTTGAAGACCTCCTCGTGATTGGCGGCATATTTCTCGGCGTTACCGATAACGTTCCTGATGCTGTAGAGCTGCAGTCCCATGTCCTTCTTGACAGGTTCCTGAGCCTTAGGCTGCTGTCCGCAAGCCGCGACCAGCATGGCGCTCATTAACACAATGCCTAATCCTTTCATCTTTAGTCAAGTATTTTAATCCTGATGTTGCGGTACCAGACATCATTTCCATGATCCTGGAAGCCGATGTATCCCTCGTGGGCGTCGCCACCGAGATTGTTGAGAAGCTCGAATGCGAGCGGCCAGGCCTCCTGGGAGAACTTGCTGGCCTGCAGCATCTCGGTCCACTTCGGAGTCCAGAGATGGTATTCAAGGACATTCTCGCCATTCTGGGCGTGAACCACGGTGCCCTGGTAGACCATGATGCTACCGGTGTTCCACTCGCCGAAAGGCTTCTGGTTCTGCGGCTTGGCAGGGATCATGTCATAAAGGGAAGCGCTCTGGCGGTTGCCGTCCTTTCCGAGTTTGGCATCCGGGTGGTTGGCGTTGTCAAGGATCTGGTACTCAGGAGATGAGATGTAGATGGGCTCGTACTGAGTCTCGCCGGTCTCCTTGTTCTTGGTCGTGACCTCGCGGGCGAGATAGAAAACTCCGGAATTTCCTCCCTTGGAGATCTTCCAGTCGAACTTCATCTCGAAATTCTTGAACTTCTTTGTGAAGATGATGTCGCCACCGTCTCCGGACTGGGACTCACCGGCGCCGGTACCCGTGAATTTCAGGCAGCCGTCTTCAATTGTCCAGCGGGCGGGAACCTTGTCTTTACCGTAACCTCTCCAACCGTTGAGAGATGTTCCGTCAAAAATCACGGTGTAACCTTCATCATCCACGGGGAAGCCGGCCAGGTCAACCTGGGCGTTCTCCACAACCTCGTAGGCGGGGACGCCGTTGTCAGCGGTCTCGGCGTTGGCAGCGGCCTTCTTGTTCTTGCACGCTGTGACTGAAAGGACAGCCGCGGCGCAAGCGATGGTAAATAAGATCTTTTTCATTTTATTGTAATTTAAATGAACTATTATTCAGGCATATCGGGCAGGCTGTAGCCAGCGCGGTAGTTGCGTTTGATGAGCTGTGCGGCGAACTCGCGGGCGTTGACAGGCTCGGTGTAAGTCTTGTTGAAGGTCGGGTGACCATCCTTGATTGTGAATCCGTCATGGACCTGGAAGCGGATCTTCGCGTCAGCGGGGATGTTGGTGAACTGCATGTTCTGACCATCCCACTCGAGGATCTGGTTGAGTTCCTGGAGCCTGACAGCGGCGACACCGAGGTCGACCATCTCGACGAACGGTCCGGCCTGGGAGAAGTCGGAGGCTGAGCGTGTGAAGTTGTCCGGATCGACCATGCACTCCTTGCAAGCGCGGATCCAGTCCTGCTGGTGCGAAAGAGTGACCTCGCGGAGGACATGGGGAACCTCAGGCTTGCGGCCGGAGACAAGGTAAGGCTTGTTGCCATAGCAACCGACAACCATGATGTCCTTGGTGCCGTAGAAGATGCTGCAGCCACCGTCGGTGTTCAGGTTGACACCCTCAGGAATACCCTCGGGACGCTCGGGCTTGAAGCCACCGTCGTACCAGCGGACCTCGACCTCGGGAAGAGCGAGCTTAGGAAGGTTCTCGCGGGCCGGGAAGGTCAGCTTGATCATCTCAGCGCTAGGGCAGCAGTCGGTCAGGACCGGAGTGGAGCTGGCCTGGGCCTTGATCGGGTAACCGAGCTTGAGACCGACGAACGGGACGTGCATGATGTGGCAAGCCATGTCACCCATAGCGCCGGTACCGAAGTCCCACCAGCCGCGGAAGTTCCAGGGATGGTAGATCTCGTTGTAGTCACGCATAGGGGCGGGGCCGATGAAAGCGTCCCAGTTCAGGGTTGAAGGAATAGGCTGGACCTCAGTGGGTTTCTCGAGACCCTGGGGCCAGATAGGACGGTCGGTAAAGCAGTCGACGCGGGTGACCTCTCCGATCTCACCGTTCCACAGCCACTCGATGGCCTGGCGGGTGCCGGCGCCTGAAGCGCCCTGGTTACCCATCTGGGTGGCCACTTTGTACTTGGCGGCGAGCTTTGTAAGGAGGCGAGCCTCATAGACGGTCAGGGTGAGGGGCTTCTCGCAGTAGACATGTTTCCCGGCAGCGATAGCCTGGGCAGCGATGACAGCGTGGGTGTGGTCGGCGGTGGCGATCATGACGGCGTCAGCCTGGTCGAGCAGCTCGTCGAACATCACGCGATAGTCATTGTACTTCTTGGCGTTGGGATACTTTTTGAAAACATGGTCGGCATATTTCCAGTCCACATCGCATAGTCCGATGAATTCCTCAGTCTCCATGGCAGCGAGGTCAGCGGCTCCACGGCCTCCGATACCGACACCAAGAATCTTAAGTTTCTCCGGAGGAGTCACTTTCTTCTTCTTTTTGTCTGTCTTCGGTGCCTCACCGGCCATCATAATGCCCGGAGCGACCGCCAGAGAGGCGGCAACAGCTGTTCCCTTCTTAAGGAAAGAGCGTCTTGACATGTCGTAGCTCATTGTGTGTTGATTGTTAGTGTGTGAATATCTTAATGAATAATAGTTTACTTCCTTAAAGCTCCTCGAAGTTCACGTCAGTGAAAGGTTTGTCTTCCTTTTGGATGTGCTCAGGAACATCCTTAAGGAGATTGTCTTTCATGTAGGCGATTACTTCCTCGAGACCCTCGCGGAATTTGTCGAAATCTTCTTTGTAAAGGAAGATCTTGTGTTTGTCAAAGGAAAAGCTTCCGTCAGCTTCCTGTCTTCTCTTGCTCTCGGTTATTGTGAGGTAGTAGTCGTTGTTCCCCTTAGTCGTCTTGACGTCGAAGAAATAGGTGCGCTTTCCCGCCCTTACAGGCTTGGACCACACGTCGTCCGAGTTGCGGTCGGGATAGAAAGACCGCTCGTTTTCGTCTTTATACATCTGCGATTAGAGTTTGTTATCATACAAATTTAAGAAAAATCTGAAATAGTGTGTTATATTTGCATAAAATTTATCGAATATCATGTTAAATAGAAGAATCCTTCGAGTGAAAGCCTTCAAAGTGATGTATAGTTTCGCTGAGAATCCCTCCATGACTCTCGCCGAGGCGGAGTCTCAGCTGGAGGCTTCCTGCGAGGCTGTGAGGTCGCTTTATCTCTTCATGCTCAGCATCATACCATGCTTGACAAAAGAGGCGGCGCAGAGGATTGAGAGCGCCAAGGGTAAATTCAACCCCACCGCTGAGGAAAGGAATCCTAACATGAAATTTGTTGAGAACGCCGTGGCGCCCCTCCTGGAGGGCGACCCTGACTTTGTCAAGATCCTTTCCAGAAGGAAATTGTCTTGGGAGCAGTACGACGCTTTCATCCGCTCGACTTACGAGTCAATCTCCCAGAAGGAATATTTCAAAGCTTATCTCGAGGATCCTACGCACTCTTTGGCCAAGGATGCCGCTTTGTTTATAAAGGTGTTCGAGGAGGAGTTCGTCGATTCGGAGGCTCTCGCCGAGATTCTTGAGGACCTCTCAATCTGGTGGACAGACGACCTGGCTTACGCTTTGACAGTCTGTTGTGACACGATGAAATCACTCTCCAAGGGCATTAGGTGGGAATTGCCGCCGCTTTACCGCAGTGATATGCTTACCCCGAGACCGGCCGAGAGCGACAAGGCCTTTGTCACGAAGCTTCTCAGGACATCATACTCTTGCTATGACAAGTATTTCCCCCTCGTCGCTTCAAGCACTGACTAGTGGCAGGAGGACA
>ONUG01000040.1 GCA_900320965.1 uncultured Bacteroidales bacterium
AGCATGCCGAGAAAACTGCGAAAAGACGGAAAAGGATCTTCATAAGAACATTTGAAATGAGTCAGGCCCTAAATTTACAAATAAAATCGGTATATTTACAACGCAATCAGTCATTAACCCGTATGAAAAAGAACAATATGTCCAGGAGGTCCTTCGTCAAGGTATCCACCGCTTCCCTCGCCGCCATGTCCATTCCGTCCCTCGTCGCCGCCGGCGCCGACGCGCCTGAAAGCCCCGTTTCCCTGGAATCTTCCGCCGCCCCGGCCGTCCCGCAACAGCAACAGCCCCAGGCCGCCGCACCCGCCGTACGGCCCGGCGATTCCGACGCCATCACGCGTGCGTTCTTCGACTCCCTGCTGGTGGAGACGCGCTACATGGATGCCGAAAAGCCCTCGACGAAGTTCGAGCTGTTCGGCGAAACCTTCGAAACCCCCGTCATGACCGCCGCGCTGTCGCACCTGCGCGTCCCGGGCGGCAGCGGACTGGTGGTCTATGCGCAGGCCGCCGCCGCAGCGGGCGCCGTCCACTGGATGGGCATGGGAGAGGACCACGACCTGGAAGAGGTCGTGGCCACCGGCGCCCGGACCATCAAGGTCATCAAGCCGCACGAGGACAACGCCGAAGTCTTCCGGCGCATCCGCCACGCCGTGGGCGCGGGCTGCTTCGCCGTCGGCATGGACATCGACCACGCCTTCAACGGCACCGGGGGCTACGACAACGTGTACGGCCTCCCGATGAAGCCCAAGAGCACGGCGGAGATGCGCTCCTTCGTGCAGGCCGCCGGCATCCCCTTCATCGTCAAGGGCGTGCTGAGCCCCTCCGACGCGAAGAAATGCCTGGAGGCGGGCGTGGCGGGCATCGTCCTTTCCCACCACGGCGGCCGGGTGGCCTATTCCATCCCGCCGCTGCTCGCGCTGGAGCAGATCGCCGATGTCGTGAAGGGCCGGATGAAGATCTTCATCGACTGCGGCGTCGTCAGCGGAATGGACGCCTACAAGTGCCTGGCGCTGGGCGCCGACGCCGTCTCCGTCGGGCGGCACCTGATGCCGCTCCTGCGCGACGGCGCGGACGCGACCGCCGCACGCATCAAGGCAATGACGGCCGAACTTGCGGGCGTGATGGCCGCCACGGGCGTCACCAGCCTGAAAAAGATGGACCCGACGGTCATCCACCGGATGGCCTTTTGATAAAAAAACGTATCTTCGTGACCATTATGAAAAAATTGCTATTCGTACTCGCGCTCTGCGCCGCCTTCTCCGGGGTCCGGGCCCAGGAGAAGCTTACCGACCAGGAACTGGTCAACGTCATCTATGCGATGGGCCAGATGTATCCTGACGGATTCACCCTTGACCTCAACACGATGAGGCAGCCCGACAAGGGACTTATGGTGTCTTACACCGCCACCCAGAACAGTTTCGACAAAAAGAGCATCCCCGCCGTGGTGAAGCATGCCCGCGAGCATGACGGCCTGGTGGGCGGCTGGTATAATCCCGAGAACGGAAAATACTATTTCGATTCCACAAGGATGTTCCCTGAGGACAGCCTCGCGGCCGCCGTCGCCTTTGCCAGGGAAAACGGGCAGCACACCGTTTACGACGCCGGCAAGGGAATTAACATCAAATCCAATTATGAGCAGCAAGACTGCCGCATAATCTTCGATTGCGACATGGGTTCATCCACCGACGACCTCTTCGCCTTGATGCTCCTGTACCGCTACATGGACATGAAGCGCTGCACCCTCCTCGGAGTTGTGGTTGACCGTATGGGCGCCGCCAATGCCGACGCTGTCGATGTGTTGAACAACTTCTATGGTTATCCTGATATCCCTATCGGTCTCGAGAGGGCTGGTATCAAGGATCCGAAGGTGTTCATCCCCTACCATAATGTCGCTTACGCCCGCACCGAGGATGCGGAACCTATGTTCAAGCAGACCTACAAGAGCAAGGACGAATATCCCGAAGGCTACAAACTCTACCGCAAGCTTCTCGCGGCGCAGCCTGACCACAGCGTTACAATCGCTTCCGTTGGTTTTGTCACCTCCCTCAGCCGCCTTCTCCAGTCCGGCCCGGATGAGTATTCCAATCTCAATGGAGTCGAGCTTGTGCGCAACAAGGTCAAAGCTATCTACACCATGGGTGGAGTCTTCGGAGAGGCTGTCGAGCCTGACTACAACTTCACCCAGGCGATTGATTTCTCGCTGAAATTCTTTGAGTTATGGCCAAAGGAGATCGACATCATCTTCTCCCCTGGAGAGGTTGGAGATCCTCTTAACTACAAGCCTGAGCTGGTCATCTCCGACATGGACTGGACCGACTGCCATCCTATCAAGTGGATTTACCAGAATGTACAGTGTGACACCGGTCAGAAGATGTGGGATCCTCTTGCTGTCATCAATGCTGTGGAGGGAGACGACCTCTACACCCTTTCCGAGAGGGGCTGGGTAGAGCTGACCCCGAAGGGAGAGACCATCTTCACCCCGGATCCGAAAGGTAACGCCCGTTACCAGTTCCCTGGCGACCAGGAGTGGTGCGACACGGTCCTAAAGTACATCCGGTTAATGGCAATCCAGCACTAGGAGCTATATGGTCAAGACTATCCTGGCTCTTTCGTTGCTTGGAGCCATGTTTTCCTGCGCCAAACCGTGGGACAACAAATATGTGAAAAATGTCGCTCCGGAGACGATCAAGGAATATGAGCACTCATATTCCGGAACGATGATGTGGTACATCACATGGTACAAGATCGAGAAGGGGGAGGACGGCAAACTGCGGCTTCTGTATTCCAAAGACTGCAATCCGGAGATAACGATCTACAAGTGTCCTGATGACGCTCTTGCCAAGATCGATGGTTTTGTCCGGGAATATAAGCTCTGGAAGCTGGAAAACTCCTATACTCCTAAGTTTGAGGTACTTGACGGATATATGTGGCACACCCACATAGGTTACGAACACGGTTCCGTCTCGACCGGCGGCTCCAATGCCTGGCCACCGGCTAAGCTCCAGGCCGGACTCTCCGCCATCGAATCATATATCCAGTCCATAATCGACTCCGCCTCCCCCTCCGACATCCTCGGCACCACCTCTCACCCGCTCGACCGCTGAACCATGCTGGCGGCGGTCCCTGAGCGGTAGTTCGGCTCCGCTCACTAACCGTGGTTCGGCGGCGGTCCCTGAGCGGAGTCGAAGGGCCGCCCCTGTCATCCTGAGCGAAGCGAAGGATCTAACCCAGATTAGGAGAATGGCACGATATTTAGTATTTTTGTGATTCGGTTAATTACGAAGAACATGAATACTAAATCCATCATAGCGGCTGCGGCGGCAATACTATTAAGCAGCGCCGCATTCGGCCAGTCCCAGAGCTTCAAACTGGGACAGTGGACAGAGATCCAGAACTCCATCCTCAAGGAACTCAACCGCTCCTATGTGGATTCCCTCCCGGTAGACCGGATCGAAAGAGCAGGGATCAACGCCATGCTAGGCGCCTTGGACCCATACACGATCTATATCCCTGAGGAGGAGAATGAAGATCTCCAGATGATGGTAAGCAAGACCTACGGAGGCATCGGAGCCATCATCTACAAACCCGACAAAGACGGGAACGTCATAATCAACGAGCCCTACAAGAACTCACCAGCGGAAAAGAACGGTCTGAGGTGCGGGGACGAAATCATGGAGATCGATGGCCAGACCACCCACGGACTGACCAGTCAGGAAGCTTCCGACAAGATGAAAGGCAAGCCCGGAACCACCGTGAAGTTCAAGGTCAAGAAAGTACACAGCGGAGAAATCGTGGACATCGACATCACAAGGGAAAGAATTCATCTTCCGGATGTTGAGTATTACGGGATGCTCGATTCCGAGACAGGCTACATCTACCAGAGCGGTTTCACGGAGAACGTCTCCGGAGAGATCCGGAACGCTGTCCTCAACCTCAAGAACCAGGGTATGAAAAAACTCGTCCTGGATCTCAGGGGAAATGGCGGAGGACTGATGAGCGAGGCTGTGAACATTGTCTCCCTATTTGTTCCCAAAGGCTCGCTAGTGGTGTCCTCAAAAGGCAAGGGATCAGGCGAGCAACAGTACAAAACAACGTCAGAACCAATTGACACCCAGATTCCTATCATCGTGATGGTGGATGGCGGATCGGCATCTTCCTCAGAGATTGTCACAGGAGCCCTCCAGGATCTTGACAGGGCGACGGTCATGGGCACCAGGACCTACGGGAAGGGACTGGTCCAGACTATCAGGCCACTCCCCTACAACGGCCAGATCAAGGTCACCACGGCCAAATACTACACCCCTTCAGGACGCTGTGTACAGGCCATCGACTACGCCAACCGCAACGAGGACGGAAGCGTGGCGCATATTCCCGACTCCCTGACCCACGAGTTCAAGACAGCCCATGGCAGGACAGTGAAAGACGGTGGCGGAATCACTCCCGATGTGATAGTCAAAGGCCATGAATACAGCCGGTTGACCTACTCCCTGGTCTATACCAACATTATCGAGGAATACACTCTCAAGTTCGTCCGTGAGCACCAGAGCATCCCTGAAGATTGGACAATGTCCGACGCTGACTGGAAGGACTTCGTGGAGTTCGCCAAGACCAAGGAGTTCGACTACCGTTCCACCGCCAAGACCTATTTCGACCAAGTCAAGAAAGAACTTGAGAAGGATGGTCTTGCCGACACGATGAAAGACCAGATCGAAGCTATGAGCAAGGCTTTGGAGATGGACAAAGAGACCTTCCTCAACCTCAAACGGGATGAGATCGTCCCCTTCATCGAGGAGGAAATCATGGTACGCTACTTCTTCCAAGAAGCCGGTATAAAGACCCGCCTCCGCTACGATGAGCAACTCAAGGAGGCGCTTACCAAGCCACTGATTTCCTTTTAGATGACTGGTGATGCTTTTAACTGGGCTTAGATGGAAAACAGCGCGGGCGGCACTGATGCTCGCGCTTTTCATCAACGCCTCAGCCGCCGCTCAAAGGAAAGTCACAATCAGCGGACACATCACGGACATGGCCTCGGGAGAGACCTTAATCGGAGCCGGAATCCTCGAAAAAGAATCCGGACTTGGGGCGGTAACGAACAATTTCGGCTACTACACCTTGACCATTCCGGCCGGGGAATATGAATTCCATTTCTCATACGTCGGTTATTCCGAAACTGTTAAACTGATTGACATGCGGCGGGACACGGTGGTCAACGTGGCTCTTGAGGCCGGAGAGACCCTTTCTTCCTCCCATATCGTGGCGAGAAAGGATGCCGGAATACAATCGACCTATCTCGGAGCGATCGACATCCCTGCCGCCCAGATCAAGAACACGCCAGTGCTGTTCGGAGAGGCGGATGTGCTGAAAGTCCTTCAGATGATGCCCGGAGTTCAAGGCGGAAACGAAGGATTCTCAGGCATTTATGTCCGTGGAGGCGGACCCGACGAGAACCTGATCATGCTGGACGGAGTACCCATCTACAATGTCGATCACATGCTCGGAATATTCTCGGTTTTCCAGCCGGAAGCGGTCAAGAAAGTCACCCTTTATAAAGGCTCGTTCCCGGCCCGTTACGGCGGCAGGGTCTCCAGCATCGTGGACATCCGCACCAACGACGGCAACATGAAGGAAAACCACGGTACCGTCAGCATCGGACTCATCAGCGACAAACTCCATCTCGAAGGGCCGATAATCAAGGATAAACTAGCCTACTCCGTCAGCGCCAGGGGAATGCACACCGTGCTGTATGCGCCGCTGATCAAGATAGCGTTGAAGGACGCCTACGCCAACTATTTTTTTTATGACCTGAACGGGAAGGTCACATGGCGGTTGAGCGACCGGGACCGGTTTTATTTCGGCGCTTACCACGGGCGTGACCGGTTCGTGTACGATGAGAAATACGAGGGGGAAGGTACTGAGACTATCGGTTCAGAGACAATCCACCATAAGTACAAGGATAGGACTGATGTCGGGGTGTTTTGGGGCAACACGGTCGGGTCCGCAAGATGGAACCATGTGTTTAACAGCAAGTTATTCGCCAACACCACCCTATCCTACAACCGCTACCGGATGGTCATGGGAGCAGGGTCGGCGGAAACCGACATCGTGGACGGCGTGAAGACCACCAGCCGCTACCACCTCGACTACCACTCCGGAATACGGGATTTCGGAATCCGGGCCGACCTTGACTATACTCCTTCCCCAAAGCACCTGGTGAAATTCGGCTCTGAATACCTCTGGCACACCTTCATCCCTGAGCGTATGTCAGCTGTGGACAGGGAAGTTAACGGAGCTGAGATCCAGATTGACACCACCATCCATTTCGCGGATCCGAAGAAAAAGTACGGAGGGCATGAGTTGTCTATCTATGCTGAGGATGACTTCAGTGTAGGAGAGCACCTGACCATCAACCCCGGTGCGCGCCTTTCGATGTTTTACACCGAAGGAAGAACCTACTGGAGTCTGCAGCCACGAGTCTCCGCCAAGTTCTCGACAGGCAGAGGATATTCATTCAAAGCCGGTTACGCCAGAATGGCGCAATATGTCCACCTGCTCAGCTCGGCGCAGATCTCCCTGCCTGTCGATCTGTGGGTACCTATCACCAAGGACATCCGGCCAGTCACATCCGACCAGTTCTCGGTCGGGGCTTATTACGACGGGATCAAGGGTTGGGAATTCTCCGTCGAGGTTTACCTGAAAAACATGAGGAATATCCTCGAGTACAAAGACGGCACACTTATGCTGGGCACATCCGAGGGCTGGGAGAAACGGGTCGAGATGGGAGAAGGCACTGCTAAGGGTATAGAGTTCCTTATCCAGAAAACCACCGGGAAGACTACCGGTTGGCTGGCCTACACCCTTGCGAAGACAGACAGGATATTCCCGGACGGGTCAATCAACAACGGGGAGCGTTTCCCCTACAAATATGACCGGCGCCACTGCATAGACTTAAGCGTTGACCATAGGTTCAATAAAAAATGGGGTGTCAACGCCACCTGGTCATTCGCCACAGGCGGGACGACCACGGTGCCCGTACGCCAAGTCGCGGTGATGACCCCTTATGGCTATATCACTGACGCTCAGTATGTCGATCATCGCAATAATTTCCGCATCCCTCCCAGCCACAGGCTCAACATCGGATGCAATTTCCACAAGGAGCGCCGACGCGGCGAGAGCGTCTGGAATCTCAGCGTGTACAACGCCTACAACCGGATGAATCCCAACTTCGTGTTCATGGACTACGGCCCTGACTATGACAAGAACGGCGACTACACAGGAACGAGCCTGAAGATGAAGAAGATCACGATCCTTCCCCTTCTGCCTTCGCTAAGTTGGACTCGTATTTTTTAGGAAGCCATGAGGAAATATTTGATATTCAGCATATTGATCACAGCCCTCGTGAGTGTCGCCTGTGAGAATACCATAAAGTACGAATATGACCTGAACGACGGGGAGATGACCATTCTCGGGCAGCTTTCCACCGCTGACACGACGCACACGATATTTCTTTCAATGAGTTACCCCGACAGGATTGACTCGCTCCCCGGAGCGACCGTGGAGTGTTTCGTCAACGGGTCCAGAACCCTGGCGAGGCCTATACCAGCTTGCTACAGGGAAGAAACTGACTGGATGACTGGCGAGATCAGCCTGGTTCCGAACCATTTACCTTACACTAAATATGAGTTCGAGGCCATTCTCAAGCCCGGAGACAAGGTTCGGATCGAGGCCACGAAAGGGCAGATGGACGTCTGGACGGAAGTGGTTATCCCACAGCCGATTACACTTATTGCCATTGACACGGTGACCCTTGTCAAGTCCTCCGTGTACCAAAGTTTCGGCGAGACGGAGACCTACGAGCAGGAGTATGTCGAATTCACCGTCCGCCTTAGCGACGCGAAAGGAACGGACAGCTATTACTCGATGGATCCGAAGATCTCCACTGTCATCAAACTGAGCTCGGAAAATGAGGAGGATTTCTCCACCATCTCCCGGGGACCGTCCGAAGTGTCATACGAAACCTTCCATGACCTCATCCTCGAGGATGGATACTCGTCCGGAATGGGAGACATGTTCGAAGACCTCGTGCCGGTCAACTACACCAGATGTTTCTCGGATAAAATGTTCCGTGATTCGGAGGCCGCGGTAAGACTCTACATCCCGACCTATTATTTCCGATCCTACCCTTACGAGTATTATAATATCGCCAGCAAGATAGTGGTTGACAAGACCTTCCATCTCTCGGTCAAGAGTTTCGACCGTGACTTTTACAACTATCTCCGGGCGATAAACAACATGCAATGCTACGGTTACGAAGTGTCGCCGATAATCGAGCCCACGATGTTGCCGAGCAACATCACGGGAGGGATGGGCATTGTCAGTGTGGCTTCAGAGTCCGGGATGGATATTACTTTTCCGACCGAGGTCTATCATCGATAGCCTCGACGAGCTCATAATCAAGGAGCCTCTGCTCGAGGTTGGCTGACTTGACGCGGATCCTCACCTGGTCACCGAGACGATAGATCTTCTTGGTGCGCTTACCGACGATGCGGTAGTTCTCCTCGTCAAAGTCAAAGAAGTCGGACTTCATCTCCCTCAAGGCAACCATGCCCTCGATCATCTCCGGCTTGATCTCGACGTACATTCCCCATTCGGTCAGGCCGGAAACAACACCGTCGAATTCCTGGCCGACCTTATCGATCATGTATTCAATGAGTTTGTACTTGATGCTGTCACGCTCGGCGTTGGCGGCAATCTGCTCCCTCTCCGAAGCGTGCTGGCACTGGGCCTCATAATATTCCTTGTTCTGGCTCTCGCGGTTATCCAGATACATGGACAGAAGCCTGTGGACCATGGTGTCCGGATAACGGCGGATCGGGGAGGTGAAATGCGTGTAGAACTTGAAAGCCAAGCCGTAATGGCCGATATTCTCTGTTGAATACACCGCCTTCGCCATAGAGCGCAGGGCGATCATCTGGAAGGCGTCACGCTCAGGAGTGTCCTTGGAGTCGGTAAGCAAGGAGTTCAGGGACTTGGCGATGTCGCGTCCTGTGGTAACCGGTCCCAGCTTGTAGCCGAAGTTGCCGACGAACTTGCCAAGGGACGCGATCTTCTCCATGTTAGGCTCATCATGGATTCGATAGACGAAAGTCTTGGCGTTCTTGTCCTCCTTCCCGTTCATCTTGCCGGAAGTCGCAATGAATTCGGCGACACTCTTGTTGGCCAGAAGCATGAATTCCTCTATCAACCAGTTGGCCTCCTTTGTTATCTTCTCGTACACCCTCACTGGCTTGCCCTTCTCATCGACCTCGACCTTCATCTCAGGTCTTTCAAAACTGATGGCTCCGGAAGAGAAACGCCTCTTGCGAAGGATTGAAGCCAGTTTGTTAAGCTCAAGGACAGCATCCCGGATCTCCTGGGTCACAGCCGGATCCTCCGGCTCCTTACCCTCTGTCTCGATGATCCTCTGGGCTCCCTCATAGTCAAAACGATAGTCCGAACAGATCACCGTGCGGCCGAACCAACGGTCAACCACATTGGCATCCGGAGTGATCTCAAACACAGCAGAGAAAGTCAACTTGTCCTCATTGGGGCGCAGCGAGCAAAGCTTGTTGGAGAGTTTTTCCGGGAGCATCGGGACAGTCCTGTCGACGAGATAAACCGAAGTTCCCCTGGCCTGGGCCTCTTGGTCCATCAAGGAGCCAGGCTTGACATAGTAGGACACATCAGCGATGTGGACACCAACCTCGAAATTGCCGTTATCAAGCTTACGCAGCGACAGGGCATCGTCGAAATCCTTAGCGTCAGTCGGGTCTATCGTGAAAGTCAGGATTTTCCTGAAATCCTTACGGCCTTTCAGATCTTTCTCAGTAATCTCCTCAGGGATAGCGTCAGCGGCGTTCTCAACCTCCGGCGTGAACCTGTAAGGAAGGCCATATTCGGCGAGGATGGCATGCATTTCGGTCTCGTTCTCGCCCGGTTCTCCAAGCACATCGGAAATATATCCATGTGGATTAGGATCTTTCCGGTCCCAACGGTCTATGATGGCAGCGACCTTCATTCCCTTTTTCGCCCCCTCTGGAAGTGACTCAAAATCAATGGATATGTCATAGGGCATAGTCCTGGATTGCATGATCACCCACGCCTGTTTCCCTACGATGTGGAGCACACCCACAAAAGGAGTCTTGCTCCTCTCGACAATCTCAATGATCTCACCTTCCCTGCGGCGTCCGCCGTCCCGCCCCTGCGGCTTTCCTTTGCCCCTCGGAGCGGCGACAACCGCCTTCTTCTCCCTAGTGACGACACATCTGACGATGTCGCCATTGAGGGCTCCCCTTGTCTTGGAAGCCTTGACGAACACATCGTTATCCTTTTCATCTCCTTCCGGGACGACGAAGACAAACCCGTCCCTGCTCATGTGGACCTTACCGGTCACTTCCTCGAATTTCCGCTTTCCACCCTGCCTGGAACCGAACCTCTGGTCGCGGTTCTTTTTCAGGGCCTGTCTTCCTTTACTGGCGCCACCTTGGCGTTTGTTGCCTTTCTTCATCTCTAACTGTTTATTACACTACAAAGTTAACAATTTCCGCTCAAAGGCATAGCCTTGAACCTCGATAATGATTATATTTGTATGATTGAATGAAATCTATTAACATCTCTTAATATGGCAGACATCAAAAACGACAGCAGGATAGTCCTCACTTTGGACGCCGGCGGCACCAACATGGTCTTCGGAGCCATGAAAGGCGGAGAGTATTATGGCAACACCATCACTCTTCCCTCCAACGCTTCCAATCTGGATCTTTGCCTACAGGCTATGGTCCTTGGTTTCGCGACGATCATCGAGAGGTTAGGCAGCGAGAAGCCAGTGGCGATCAGTTTCGCCTTCCCCGGCCCTGCTGACTACCCCAATGGCATAATCGGAGGTTTTCTCCCCAACTTCCCTTCATTCAGGGATGGTGTGGCACTCGGACCTTTCCTCCAGAAGAAGTTCGGGATCCCGGTGTTCATCAACAATGACGGAGACTTGTACGCTTATGGCGAGGCTCTTGGAGGCGCTCTCCCGGAGATCAACAAACGCCTGGAAGAAGCCGGTAGCTCAAAGCGTTACCACAACCTCATAGGCTACACATTCGGAACAGGATTCGGCATCGGAACCGTGATAGACGGGCGCCTCAACAGAGGCGACAACTCCTGCGTTGAGACCTTCTGCCTGAGGCATCCGGACATGCCGGATATTATCGTCGAGGACGGAGTGGCCATCCGCGCTATCAAAAGGGTGTATGGCGAGTTGTCCGGCAATCCCAGCCATGGACTTGAGCCTAAAGAGATCGGAGCCATCGCCCGTGGAGATGCTCCTGGCGACAAGGAGGCTGCCATCAAAGCCTTCGACAAGATGGGAGAAGTCGCGGGCGATGCCATCGCGACGGCCGTGACCATCATTGACGGCCTGGTCGTGATCGGAGGCGGAATCATGAACAACCACCAATTCCTGATGCCCGGCATCCTCAGAACGATGAGAGGCAAGATGCATCAGCTTACCGGAGAGGAACTCAACAGAGTTCAGATGAAGGTCTATAACCTCGACGATCCGGCTGAATTTGCCGACTTCGCGAAAGGCGAGGCCCGTAAACTGAAAATCTACGGCAGCGACGACGAGGTTGTTTATGATCCCCAGAAGAGGATCGGAATCATGCGCTCAAAGATCGGAGCAAGCAAGGCTATCTCCCTTGGCGCCTACGCTTTCGCTCTTTCCGAACTTGACAAGTAAGACAAATCAAAGCCATGATGTATCCACTCAAATTCAAGCCCTACCTCTGTGAGAAGGTCTGGGGCGGAGAGAAGATCGCACCCTTTAAAGGAATATTCACCACAAGGAACCGGATTGGCGAGAGCTGGGAGATCTCAGCTGTCCCTGGTCACGTCTCCGTTGTCGAGAACGGTCCCTTCGCCGGGAAGTCATTGACAGACTTGATGGTAGAGTGCGGATCCGAACTGGCCGGAAAGAAAGTGATCGCCAAGACAGGGACTGAGTTCCCGCTCCTTATCAAGTTCATTGATGCCAAGCAGGACCTCTCCGTCCAGGTCCACCCGACCGACGAGCTGGCCGCCAGGATCAAGCCGGGTCTGAAAGGCAAGACCGAGATGTGGTATGTGGTCGGGGCTGACAAGGGAGCCAAACTCCTCAGCGGCCTGACTCACGAGATCACTCCCGAGGAATATGAGGAAAAGGTGAATGACAACACCATCATAGACGTCCTCGGACGCTATGAAGTAAGAAAGGGTGACGTGTTCTTCCTCCCCGCCGGACGAATCCACGCCATCGGCGCCGGCTCTTTCGTAGCCGAGATCCAGCAGACCTCGGACATCACCTACAGGATCTACGACTACGGCCGCCTCGGTCTCGACGGCAAGCCAAGGGAACTCCATGTGGAGCAAGCCAAGGAGGCTATCGACTATTCGGTTTACCCCGACTACAGGACGAACTACACTCCCGCCAAAAACCTCGAGACTCAGCTTGTGAGCTGCAAGTACTTCACAACCACCCTGTTCGACATGGACAAAATGGTTTCCAAGAACCTCAGTGCCCTGGATTCCTTCGTCGTGGTGATGTGCGTGGCCGGAAAGGGAGAGCTGGTGGACAATGAGGGTGACGGCAGCGTTCATCGCCTTGAACTCAAGCAGGGTGAGACAGTACTTGTCCCCGCCACCTCCAGCACCATCGAGTTCCATCCCGACGGAGCCATGACCTGCCTGACAAGTTATATTGAATAGCACTGTAGGTGTTGTGCCTGTTTGGCGATTATAAGGCATCGCTTCCTCAGGCGACACATCAATACAAAAAGAGAGTGACCTCAAGTCTTCTTGACTTTCTGGTCACTCTCTTAGATTAAGATCAAATCATTACTTGAACAGGAAACTTACCCCGATGTTAAGGGTGTTCCTGTAGGCGATCTCGTCTTTCAAATTCAGGTCCTTATTATTTTTCAAGCATTTGGTAAGACCGAAATCGTATCCTCCGCGAATGACGATAGCATCGGCGAAAGTAACACCGAGTCCCACTCCCCATTGAGCGTCAAGAGGCCTGATTCCAGGATAAGTCCTTCCCGTGCTGAAAGAATTGCCACCAATACCGAGGTTAAGTCTCGGACCAGTGAAGATCGCGACTCCGAAACCATCGGCACCGAAGGAGAACTTCAGGTTGACGGGAATATTGATAAAATTACAATGATAGGACTTCGGTTTGTCAGAATCTCCAAACCTGAAAGACTTGCCATAATGGACGATGTTCACGCCTGGCTCAAGAGTCAGGCCATCGATAGCGGAGAACGGGTAATCAAGGGCGACACCGAAATAAAAGCCGGGCATCCTCTGGAAACCAAGGGCATTGAATTTGTCGGCGCTGTCACCTCCCGAGACATTGAATGTTGAATAACCTCCTCCAAACGACCAGACACCATCAATGTTAGTTATCTGGGAGAAAGACTTTGGAGCCGAGAAAAGCGCCAAAGCCGCGAAAATGACTGAAACTAAAACTTTTTTCATATCATAAACAATTTAATACCATCAGTTTAACTATTTAATTTGCGGAAGTCCAAGATCCTCGAAGGTACGAGGTGCCGGCTTGCCGGGAAGATCCTTGTGGGACTTCTGGGTCTTGATCTGCTCAAGGGCCACCTCGATAGCCTTGAGAAGCTGCTCGTCGGTGCCAGCATATTCCTTGATGGGATCGTTGTCAAGAACGATGTCAGGATCGACTCCGTAGTTCTCGATGATCCATTCTCCGGTCTTGGGATCAAAGCTCGTTGAACCGGGAACCCTCACGTCAGTACCATCAAGATAAGGCAGTGATCCGCCGATTCCAACGATTCCGCCCCAAGTCCTGGTTCCGATCACGGTACCAAGGTTGTTGGCCTTGAAGCCCCAAGGGAAGAGGTCTCCGTCAGAAGCTGAATATTTGTTGATAAGTAGCACCTTAGGACCAACATGGGCACCATCGGGGATAGTGCTGACCCTGTTCGATCCACGACCAGCGTTCATTCTGTAGACAACCCTCTGGAGACGCTCGATGATCATCGGGGAGACGTTTCCGCCACCGTTCTCGCGGTCGTCGATAATGAGGGCTTCCTTGTCAAGCTGGGGATACCAGTAACGGGCAAACTCGTTCAACCCTTCGGCTCCCATGTCAGGAATG
>ONUG01000090.1 GCA_900320965.1 uncultured Bacteroidales bacterium
TCCTGAGAACGCTACGGAGAAGACCGTGGAATGGAGTTCATCTGACGAAAAGGTGGCTACCGTAAAGGATGGTAAGGTTACGGCAGTAGCTCCGGGAACAGCCACAATCACTGTCAAGACCGTTGACGGGGAAAAGACCGCGACGTGCGCCGTGAAAGTCGAAGCTAAAAAAATCCCTGTAACCGGAGTGACCTTGGACAAGGAAGAGACCGGACTCGTTGAAGGAGAAGAAGTTACTTTGGTGGCGACATTGGCTCCTGAGAACGCTACGGAGAAGACCGTGGAATGGAGTTCATCTGACGAAAAGGTGGCTACCGTAAAGGATGGTAAGGTTACGGCAGTAGCTCCGGGAACACGGCAGTAGCTCCGGGAACGGCCACAATCACTGTCAAGACCGTTGACGGGAGCAAGACAGCTACCTGCAAAGTGACCGTCGAGAAAAAGGGAATCCCGGTGAATAAGGTGACTCTTAACAAGACCACCCAAACCCTTGAGATCGGGAGTGAAGTGACTCTCGTGGCGACAGTCAGCCCTAGCAACGCCACAAATAAGAAACTGACATGGAGTTCGTCGAATAGCGAGGTAGCCACCGTTGATCAGAACGGCAAAGTGAAGGCGGTCAAAGCCGGCACCTCGTCAATCACAGTCACAACGGAGGATGGAGGCAAGAAGGCAACCTGTGCGGTGACCGTTAACAACAAGGCAGTCTCCACAATCACGCTGAACAAGTCCTCGCTCTCACTCAAGGAAACTCAAACCGCCCAGTTGACCGCTACAATCAGTCCCGCCAACGCCACTGATCAGACTCTCACCTGGACTTCTTCGAATAACAGCGTCGCCGTCGTGGACAAAACCGGCAAGGTGACAGCGCTTAAGGCAGGCACGGCTACAATAACAGCAAAAAGCAGTAACAATAAGACCGCCACATGCTCTGTTACCGTCAGTTCGGCATACACCGTGATATATGGTACAACGGAAATGACCCAGGGCTATATTCTCACCATCGATCTTGGAGATTCTGTTTCCCTGATGCCTTTCGACCTTGCGACTAATGCGGAGCTCCGTACCCAGTTAAGCTCAAGCTCAATCAGTTCCGACAATAATACCGTAGCTGGAGCAAGTGTCGTGAACGCTGGTGGGACTGGTGGCATTGCCGCATACAACAAGTGGACGATAACCGGAAAGAAAGGCGGCGTGGCCAATGTCACCATGACCTACGGGACTATGACCCTCAAAATCGTCGTAAAAGTCAAGGACTACACTGTCTTGTACAACGAGAAGGAAGTGACGTCTTCAATGACGTATATGATGGTCGCGAAGAATGAGGGTATCAATTTCCAATTGTATGACAAGACTTCCGGGAGCAAAGTGCAAATGTCCAATGCCAACAAAGATAAATTCACGATCACTTCCTCGAATCATGATGTGGCAACGGATGATAACGCTTGGAATTCAAACGGGAAGAACATAGGCTGTGTGGGCGAGGGCTCGACCACTCTTACCTTCAAATACAATGGCGTCACAATCAAGACAATAACGCTGAAAATGTATCACAAATATGAGGTTCATTATGGTGACACCAAGATAACGAGTAGAATAGACCACCAGTGGACCCAAGTTTTTGGATATTTAATACCTTTCAAGTTGTATGACATTGTGGACAAAAAGTATATTATGATGGTTGAGGACGGTAAGCGTACAGCCCAAAGTTATAAATTCACAATGCAATCAGCAAATCCGGATTATGTCAAATTGCAAGAGTATTCCGGAAATACCTTAGTGGCTAAGGCCTCCACCTATGGAAATGTTGACTTGACATTCTATTATGATGGACTGAAAATCGGAAGCACCCGAGTATACGTTCAAGTGAAAGTGGAATTGAGTATGAACACGGATTCATATGTGCATCCAGGGGCTATTACTATAGCAAGTGGAAACTCTATCAATTTATATTTCTGGAATTCCTCCGCTAATATTCCATTCAAAATGCCCACTTCAGGTTACAAAGTCACTTCCGGCAATTCAAAGATTGTTGAATGCACGAAGCATTATAACTCGACTACCGGCGAGTCATACATTTCCGTGAAGGGCCTAAGCAAGGGGAGCACTTATTTCGAGGTGACCTACGAGAATGAAAATGTTTGTAGTACAACTGAGAGATGGGTCTTGATCTTCTTCTGAGACATTTCAGTTCATCACTGGGCGGAGGATAAAGTGGAAGTCGCGGGGAACGGCATGGAGCCGGTACTGCTCCAACGGCCATCTGCCCCATGAATCGATTCCTCCGACACCCATCTGAGCCAAGTCGAAATTGACATAGGTCCAACCATTCTCCCTATCGTTCTCATGGGCGAACCACTTGAGATCCAATGAGTGACGAGGTTCTCCGGCTTGCGTGTTCGACTTGTTTGCCCGCTCTGGAGTACCATTTACCACACAATCCAGCATGTAGATCGGGAATGGTAAAGCGGATGCGGAGAAATCTGCCGGAGCGGAGATCTCAAGCCCGTTCCCACCGGCATCAAGGACTCTCAACCATTTCATCCCAGTGTGGGTTCCGGATTCCTGTGTACGGACATAACCATAATGGTACTGCTCATTGACGCTTTGCGTGTAACGTCCGACCATAGCGGAGGAATTACGGTCAGAATAGTTCTCCCAAGGCCCTTTGCCATAAAAATCGACAGTCGAATAATGCCCAGGCATGGCGAATTTCATTCCGAACCTGAACAGGTCGGGGAACTTCTCAAGCCCACCGGCATCTTCCATGATCTCATGACATTCCACAGAGCCATCGTTCCAGACGTGATAGGTCATCTTGACAAGGGCGGTGTCTTTTATAGGTTTGTAAGTCGCCTGGATCAGCCAGCCCTGCCCCTTAAGATTCGTTACCCGGATGTCATCAGCTTCAAGATCAAGGTATCGCCACATACCCATCCTGTCTTCGCGATAGAGCCTGGCACCCATGTCATTCTCAACGGGAGCCCTGTAGAACTCTGGAGTCAAGGGTTCTGAAAGCATCTCTTTACCGTTCAACGTGTAACTTGAGAGGAATCCGGTTTTCCAGTCGAAAGTCGCTTTCCACTCCCCAATCCGTTCTGAGCCAACACCAGGATAGGAGAAAACTCCCGAGAATTCCTGCTTATAATGATCACCATCCCATATGAGAGGTGAGCCAGCGACAGCGGCGCTGCCAGGCTTGAAGGAATAGCCGTCACCCTCCTGAAGCTGAATCTGGTCATAAGCGACCTCATAGCCAGCGGGAAGAAGGCCATCTTTCTCTTTGAGAATGTATGACAGGTTCAGGAATATGTCTTTCCCAGGAGCGTTGATCTCGGGCAGGCCGAGACTGACCGAAGCGGACTCTCCTGGAGCGACCGAGAGATTCTCAACCACACCAGTCGCGACACTCTCGCCTTCCGCCATAACAGTCCACTGGAGCCTGTACTGGGAGAGATCCTTGAAGAAGTTCTCGTTATGGACTTTGACAGTGAAATCATCTGCTAGAGTAGACAAGATATTCCGGTACTGATAGCGAACTTCGTAGGAATGAGGATGATAGGTCCTGTCGGCGGCGATCACGCCGTTGCAGTTGAAAGAGCCGTCAGAGGCGTCATATTCATTGAAATCACCTCCGAAGGCGAAAATGTGGTCATTGCCGGGGGCCTTTGACGGCCAGATTATCGCCTGGTCGACGAAATCCCAGATGAAGCCGCCCTGATAGGCGGGATACTTCCTGATAATGTCCCAATATTCCTTGAAATTGCCCATCGAGTTACCCATGGCGTGGGCATATTCACACTGGATCAGCGGTCTGGCGGGATCACTCTCGCAATACTTCACGCACCACTCCGGTGAAGCGTACATCGGGCAGGTGATGTCAGAATTCCGGTCCGTCAGAGCTCTTTCATATTGCACAGGCCTGGAAGGGTCATGAGCCTTTATCCAGTCATAACTTGCCACGAAATTATCTCCGTCACCAGCCTCATTTCCAAGGCTCCAGATAATGACAGAAGGGTGATTGAAGTCACGCAGGACCATCCTTGAATCCCTGGCGAGATGTGCGGCCTTGAAATCTTTTCTCTTGGCTAGAGTCGCCTCTCCGTAACCCATTCCATGAGACTCGATGTTGCCCTCGTCCACCACGTAGATCCCATACTTGTCACAGAGGGAGTACCACAGGGGGTCATTGGGGTAGTGACTGGTACGCACAGCGTTGATATTCAGTTCCTTCATCACACGGATGTCCCTAATCATGTCAGCCTCCGACAGGACATATCCCTTATTCTCATTGAGCTCATGCCGGTCGACTCCCTTGATAAGGATCGGCTGGCCATTGACAAGAAGCTGCGCACCCTTGATCTCCACTGTCCTGAACCCGAAATCAAGCGAGGCGCTCTCGGAGAGTCCACTCTCAGAGAAGGCCTTGACTTTCAATGTGTAAAGGTTCGGAGTCTCCGCACTCCAAAGAGCTGGTTCTTTTACGGAGCCGGAAGCTTCGGCCAGGCCTTTCCTTGACGGATCCATATCACCGGAGGCCACCTTCGCACCATCCTCGTCCAGGATCTCGTACTCAAGACGGCTGATTCCCTTTGTCACTTCGGATTTGATGGAGTAAGTCCCATCCATCCCAGCCAGGATGTTGATGTCCTCAAGTCTTTCCGGTTCCCTCGTGTAGACATAGACGCCACGAGCGATGCCGGAGAATCTCCAGAAATCCTGATCCTCAAGGTAGGTTCCATCGCACCAGCGGAATATCTCAAGAGCGATCACATTGGTTCCCGCATGGACGTATCCAGTCAGATCGAAACGGGCTTCCAATTTGCTGTCCTCGCTGTAACCGACCATATTCCCGTTGACCCAGACCCGCACATTGGACGTCGCTGATCCTATGCATAGGCAGATCTGTTTCCCGACCCATGAAGGATCTATCTCAAAAGTCCGGCGATACTGCCCGACATAGTTCTTCTCCAACGCTGGATAAGGAGGGTTGTTCTTATAATGTCCCCTCCACGGGTAACCCACATTGACATAGATAGGATCTCCGTAGCCATTAAGTTCCCACATTCCAGGGACAGGCATGGTCCCCCACGATTCCTCTTCGGGATAATCAGCAGCTTCGAAACCTTTGGCGCGGCCTTCGATAGATTCATTGAAATTAAATTTCCAGAACCCGTTGAGCGACAAAGTCTTCTGTTGGTCTGTCGTGAAGGTCGCCCTCATTGGCATCCTGTTTTCCTCAAACACGTTAGGATCCTGCCATGGTTCCATCTTGACTCTTCTCTGCGCAAGAGTCGGGAAAGCGACGGCCAACATCACGGCCACAAAGATTATTCTTTTCATACTTATATATTAATCAATTATTTCCAATTCTAATTAAAGTTACGGTTCCGTCCATTGTCGAGGCCAGAACAAAACGTCCTTGAGGGGACGTGAAAGTTTCCATAGGGTTGACAAGAGCCGGGGACACCTTCCTTGCCCACAGTCTCTCGCCGGACGCCGAGTCGAAAGCGACGATGTTTCCCTTGTCTGTCGGCATGATCACAACGTCCCCGGATGAGGCGATGGACGTCGGAGAAATGTCGTAGCCTGTCCCGGTCTCGACCTGCCACTTGACTTCCAGCGAAATGGCATCAATGGCTGTGAGGGTGTGCCACATCGACTTGCAATAGACAGTCTTACCATCCGGAGAGATTCCGACCGACTCCCTGGCGACCTTCTCAAAGCGTTTGATCTCTTTTCCCGATCCGGCGTCAAGGACATATAGACAGCGGTCCGGTACGGCTATGAATATCTTCCCGTGACTCTTCACAGGCCACACAGCGGCCGGAGAGTACATTCTGGAAGGCTTATCACATTTCCAGATCCACTGCAGGGTTCCATCTTTAGGGTCCAAGGAATACAGCCGGTTAGCCCAGGTGCCGAACACGACTTGGTCGGGGTCGACATAAGGTCTGCACTCCACAAAGCCTTCAATCCCTGGATATTCCCACACGGTCGAGCCATCCTTCAGATTCAAAGCCCTGAAGATCCCGTCGGATGAGCCGACAAAAACCTTTCCGCCCATTACCACAGGACTGGCTAGCACAGACTTGCCGGCTCTGTGCTTCCACTTCAAGGTTCCCCTCTTGGCGTCAAGGGCATAGACATAATCATCAGCGCAGCCAAACACAAGAATACCTTCGCTGAGAACAGGGGTCGAGAATATCCTTCCGCCAAATGATTCCGTCCAGATTCTCCTGCCGTCTTTCAAGGACACACGGCTGACTTTCCCGGATGTCGTGGCGTACCAGGCGTTATCCTTATCCCTTGCGAATCCTGAGGCTATATTACTGTCTTCCTGGATCTTCCAGACCTGGATAATCCCCTTGGCATCGGCATCATCGTTAACATCATATCGCATCCACGGGTACTCTTTCGGCAATCCATTCTCGTCATACTCTGTCAAGTCTTCAACCTCGTCAAGGTTCTTTGAGTACCATGGTTCGAAAGTCACCGGAGTGGAGCCATAAAGCCTTCGCTCAGAGACAGTGACATGGTCATTCCACAGCGTGATTAGGCTGTAGCCGGGATTCATCCCCGCCGACAATGTGGAGCGGCAAAGCACTCCAGGAAGTCCAGAATATTCCATCGAGTGGTTGGCATGCCAGTGACCGCCAATCAGGAAACGTGTCCCGATTCGCTTTAGTTCCCTGGTCACGTCGAAATAGTTTAAAACGGAAGTATCTTGGGGATAATGATTTATGAAGACTGTTTTCTGACCAGGCTCAAGACTCGCAAGCCAGTCCATGCTCTCTTTGGGTAGCAATGCCGGAGCCATCCTCATGTCCGGACCGCAATTGCATCCGATGAACCTCCAGCCCTTGTGGGAGAAATCAAAATGATCATAGCCAAACACTTTCCCGAAGGTGTCACAGCCACTCTCCGACCATTTCGCATCATGGTTGCCGGCCACAATGTAGTACTTGTACTTCAGAGAGTCCAGCATGGATTTTACCGCCTTAATCTCCTCATCTGTACCGAAATCCGTCACGTCGCCGCCAACCAGGACAAAATCGAGGTCCGGTAATGTGTTGACATCCTTGACGCATCGGCTGATGTCGCTGACTGAAACGCTGCCTTCAGAATAGTGCAGATCGGTCAGGAACGCTATCTTCAGCGGACGCTCCTGAGCGGTAGCGGCCGACAAAGGCAATAGGGTAAAAAAAAGTAAAAGGAACACTCTCAGACTCCTGATCATGACATCAAACCGTATTAGGCAAATTTAGCAAAAAGGCTGATTATTTCATATATTTGTATTCAGACGTCATAAAACTAAAGACAAATGAGATTACTTCTAGTCGCACTGATCACAACCCTGTCCTCACTCCTTCCATCTGGCGAGCCTGCCGATGCACGGTTTTTTTGGACATTATCCCCTGGGAATGGCATAGAACTCAACCTCACAGAGGCTAATCTCCCCTACGACGACCACATCGAGATGAGTGGGGAAATGATGGCTTTTGTTCTGCGCTGGGGCGTCGGATCTGACCTCTCGTTCCACAGCGAGCGCTCCCTGGTGTTCCCGATGCTCCGCACGGTGCCGAACAACACCCATGCGAGCCTTATGCACCGGATGGGGGTGGACATTCCGTCGATGGTGAGTGTCAACGGATATTCGTTGACCTCCGAGAAGGTCGAGAAGGTCATGTTGGACGGGTACATGGAAGTATCAAGTCTGTTTGCCGCAGGCAGGACAAGGCCAGGGGTGGTTCCACAGCCTTCAGTACGGCTGAGCAGGAAGATATTCCCATCAACCGACAAGCCTTTGATGGGGGAAGTCTATGAGATTGAGAATATTACCGATAAAGTCATCACGGTTTACATTCCGTCCTTCTCGCAGGTGTTCACCACTCCTGCCGAGAAAGGAGTGACCGGATCTTACATCATCCGGGGAGACATACTGGGGAGCGGCACCTTCAAGTTGGCCGCGGGAAACCGGGCACGGTTCGGGGCTTGTTTCCAGGCCTACAGGGTCGGTGAGAGCAAGATTGAACCGGACCTCGAAGCCGAGCTCAAAGCCCGTCTTGAATACCTCGCCGAGGTGGACGGGAACCTCGTCCTGGACACTCCTGACGACGTGATAGACAGGGAGTTCCGTTTCGCGAAGATCCGGGCATCCGAGAGCATATTCAAGACAGCAGGAGGCTATATGCACGGCCCTGGCGGAGAGTCCTACTATGCCGCCATCTGGGCCAACGACCAGGCGGAGTACGTCAACCCCTTCTTCCCCTTCCTTGGTTACTGGAAGGGCGATGAGTCGGCACTCAATTCCTACATGCACTTCGCCCGCTTCATGAATCCGGAATATGAGCCGATTCCGAGCTCGATCATCGCTGAAGGAATAGACATCTGGAATGGTGCGGGAGACCGTGGGGACGCGGCGATGATAGCGCATGGCGCTTCCCGATATGCCCTCGAGAAAGGCGACAGGGCAGAGGCTGAGAAGCTCTGGCCGCTGATCGAGTGGTGCCTTGAATATTGCCACAGGAAACTGAACGCTGATGGGGTCGTACTGTCAGACTCTGATGAGCTTGAGGGGCGCTTCCCGGCCGGAGACGCCAACCTGTGCACCTCGACACTTTATTATGATGGGCTACGTTCCGCAGCATTTCTCGCTAAAGAGCTCGGTCTTAAATCTTCTGTCTCAAAGCTTTACAACTCCCGGGCTGACAAACTGGCCAAGGCTATAGAGAGCTATTTCGGAGCCGAGGTTCAGGGATTCCATACCTACCGCTATTACGACGGCAATGATATGCTGCGCTCATGGATATGCATGCCTTTGATCGTCGGTCTGCTTGACAGGGCGGAGGGTACGATCGCGGCTCTGACTTCAGACAAATTGATGACAAAGGACGGTCTCCTTACCCAGCAAGGGAGCGAGACTTTCTGGGACCGTTCGACGCTCTATTCCCTGCGGGGTATGTACATCGCCGGTGACACCAAGACCGCTGGAGATTTCCTGCATTACTATTCAGGGCGCAGGTTGCTGGGTGACCATGTTCCTTATCCGATCGAGGCGTGGCCGGAGGGATCGCAGAGGCATCTGTCCGCGGAGAGTGGGCTTTACTGCCGGGTGATCACCGAAGGAATGTTCGGAATACGTCCGACCGGGTTCCGCTCGTTCACGGTAACTCCTCGCCTGGCTGATGGCTGGAACCAGATGGCCCTGAAGCACATCCGGGCCTTCGGCAGCGACTTTGACCTGGAAGTCAGCAGAGTGGCCGAACGCCTCGAACTCCGCCTGACCAACCACCTCACCGGCACCACCGAGACCTACAAGCTCGCCCCCGGCGTGTCCCAGGTTTTGCAGACCTGTGCCTAACCGCTCGGCCAAAGCACCAGTTGGATTGCAAAGATAAGAAGTTTTCCCGGCAAATCCAAAAGATTTCTCGACAAGCTCGAAATGATTATTCCACGTACAGCAAAAGACCTTTTAGGTACTCGCCTTCGGGGTGGTAGATGTTGACAGAATGGTCGGCGGGCTGGTTCAGCCTGTCCAGGATCCTCACCGAACGGCCGGTCTGGGCGGCAGCAGAGAAAACAGCCAGGGCAAAAGCCTCTTTGTCAACCACTTGCGAGCAGCTGAAAGTAAAGACCAAACCTCCCGGAGCCACCTTTGAGATCGCGGCCGCATTCAGTCTCTGATAAGCCCTCAAGGCATTGCTCAAGGCACCCCTGTGCTTGGCGAATGCCGGCGGATCCACTATCATGAGGTCATATTTATCTTCTGGAACATCCCGCAAAAAATCGATCGCATCGGCGCAGATGTCATCATGGAGTTCGGAACCATAGCCATTAAGATCCATATTCCTTGAAACCATCTCAACGGCCTTTTTGGAACTGTCCACGGAATCAACCCTGAGCGCACCACCACGAAGGGCATAGATAGAGAACCCTCCTGTGTAGCAGAAGAGATTCAGCACGTTACGCCCAGCGGAATAACGCCCGACCAAAGCACGGTTCTCCCTCTGGTCCAGAAAGAAGCCCGTCTTTTGACCTTCGGTCCAATTCACAAAAAACTTGTTCCCGTT
>ONUG01000099.1 GCA_900320965.1 uncultured Bacteroidales bacterium
AAGACCTTCGGGCTTAAAACAACCTGAACCGCCACGGCCACCGCCACCACCAGCCCAAGGATGGACCAGAGGATAATCTTGAGGGCCAGATGCTTTCCACGCTTGCTCACATCTACAAATTTATAACAAAAAAGACAAACCCACATGGATTTGTCTTCTAAAAATATAAGCGTGTGATTACTGCTCGTCCTGGAGCTGGAGGTGCTGGACGTAGATGGCTTTCATCCTCGCCGCTCTCTTCTTCACTGAAGGCTTCTCGAAGTTCTTGCGGGCACGCATCTCACGGATAGCGCCGGTCTTCTCGAACTTTCTCTTGAATTTCTTAAGAGCCCTTTCGATGTTCTCGCCTTCCTTTATGGGAACTATGATCATAACTAATTTACCACCTCCTTTTTATCAAAGCGGGTGCAAAGATATGAAAATTTTCTTAATTTTGTCAAAACAAAAATGTTATTTCAATGGACAGCCCGTTTTTGTACAACAAATATGTGACAGGCCAGCACTTTATCGGCCGCAAGGAGGACTGCGCTATCTTGGCTAACCTTCTCTCACAAGGAGAGAACGTGGCTCTCTGGGAGCCGGTTGGAACGGGTAAAAAGTCCATTGTGCATCAAGTCCTCACCCGGATGAAAGTCTCTGGCTCGAGATTCACGGTGGGGGACATCTCTGCCCTTGACATCCGCTCGGGCGAGGCGTTCGCCAGAAGACTCGGCTCAGCCATCATCCGTCTTGTGGCCTCCACCCCTGATGAGTATTCCAGGATAGTAAACACTTACCTCTCAGGGACTCATTTCGTTTTCGACCAGACAGCCTATTCCGCTTCCGACACGATCCTTTCCACTAACTGGGATTTGGACGATGATGACATCCGAGCCGTGCTGAGGCTCCCGTACCGTTTGGCCCAGGATAGGGGAGAGCGGATCTATCTGATCATCGACGAGTTCCAGAACCTGGATCTTGCCGATGACGGGGAGAAGCTTTTCAAGCTTATGGAAGGAGTGATGGATGAGGCCAAAGGAATAGGCAACAAGCTTTTCTCGTACATCATCATCGGTTCGATGTACAACGCGATGCGGGACATATTCGTGAAAAGGCATTTTTTCTACCGCAGGGTTGAGCGTCTGGCCCTGAGCAAGGTGGATGAGAGGGAGATCGTGGAGCACATAATAAAAGGTTTCCTTGCCAGCGGCAAGGTCATCGACCGTGACCTGATCGGGGGCGCTTGCCGATTGTTTAAATGCAACCTCTTCTATATTAATCATTTCACTTCGATCTGCGACTCTTTGTCCAAGGGCTACATCATGGAACCTGTGCTGTTGGAGGCCCTTGACACGATAATCTCCATCAACCGTGGAAGGTTTGTCGCTGCGATGCATGATTTGACGACCTTCCAAGTCAGTCTGCTAAAGGCGATAATTGACGGCTACACAAAGTTCAGCACCGCTGAGGTGATCCGGAAGTATTCCCTGAACTCATCCGCCAACGTCCGCCGGCTCAAGGACGCCTTGATGAAGAAGGAGATCCTCACTTTCGAGGGAGACGACGAGCGTCCTGTCATCTTCGATCCTCTCTTCGAGTACTGGCTCAAGAACTATTATTTCAAAAACCAATAATGTCATTTTGAACAATAATGTCATTCTGAACGAAGTGAAGAATCTATAAAAGTATATGGCAAAGAAGAAAATAGCGGTCCTGACAGGCGCTGGAGTGAGCGCCGAGAGCGGCCTGGCCACATTCCGGGGGTCAGGCGGCCTGTGGGGTGAGTATGACCCCCAGGAGGTCGCGTCGATAGAGGGCTGGTACCGCAACAGGAAGCTCGTCCTGGGATTCTACAACCAGCTCAGGGTCCAGCTTTCGCAGTCAAAGCCGAACGCCGCCCATCTCGCGATAGCCTCTCTGGAGAAAGACTACGATGTGACAGTTATAACCCAGAACGTTGACAATCTTCATGAGAGGGCTGGAAGCACAAGGGTTCTTCACCTCCATGGAGAGGCGACAAAGGTCCGCCCCGAGAACGGGGAATATGACAGGACATATTCCGAGAAAGAAGTGATCGATGTGGGTTACGAGCCCGTTAACCTCGGTGACCTGGCTCCTAACGGCAGCCAGCTCCGGCCCCATATCGTGTTTTTCGGGGAGGCGGTCCCGAACATCGAGAAAGCGATCGACATCGTCTCCGAAGCCGACGTCATGCTGATCGTCGGGACTTCTCTAAATGTCTACCCGGCGGCGGGATTGTACCGCTATGCCAAGAATGGCGTGCCTGTCTATCTGATTGATCCTGAGGATGTGGCAATATATGATCCGAAAATCACCCACATCCGGGAAGTCGCCACCAAGGGAATGGAAATATTCATTAATAAACTTAAGGAATGTATCTTTTAGGTTATGATGTAGGAAGCTCGTCGGTCAAGGCTTGCCTTGTCGACATCGAAAGTGGGAAGGCCGTGGCCAGCGCTTTCTATCCCAAGCATGAGAGTACGATCATTTCATTGAAAGCCGGTTGGGCGGAGCAGGATCCTGAGAACTGGTGGGAGAACCTCAAGCTTGCCACGGCCGATGTGCTCTCCCAGGTCCGGTCCCTGAGCGGTGGTTCGACTCCGCTCACCAAACGGGAACTGACCATCGCCGCGATAGGAATCTCCTACCAGATGCACGGCCTTGTCTGTGTCGACAAAGCTGGCAGCCTTCTGAGGAACTCCATCATCTGGTGCGACTCCAGGGCCGTCCCTTACGGCGCCGCCGCCTTCAAAACCCTCGGCCCGGACAAATGCCTTGGTCATCTGTTGAACTCCCCTGGCAACTTCACGGCCTCCAAGCTCGCATGGGTCAAGGAGAATGAGCCTGAGTTGTTTAAGAAGATTGACAAGATCATGCTCCCGGGAGACTACATCGCTTTCAGGATGTCCGGAGAGATCCGCACGACGGTCAGTGGCCTTTCCGAGGGGATGCTCTGGGACTTTAAGGAGAACGCCCCGGCCTCATTCCTGATGGATTGGTTCGGGTTCGACAAAGACCTTCTGCCCCAGATCGTGCCCACGTTCTCCGAGCAGGGCTTCCTTAGCGAGTCCGCTGCCCAGGAACTCGGCCTCAAACCTGGAATCCCGATCACTTACAGGGCTGGCGATCAGCCTAACAACGCATTGTCCCTCAATGTGTTCGAGCCTGGGGATATAGCTGCCACCGCCGGTACTTCCGGAGTTGTCTACGGGGTCAGCGGCAAGGTCGCTTACGACCCTGAGTCCAGAGTCAACTCCTTCGCCCATGTCAACCATGAGGCGTCTGACCCTCGCCTTGGGATCCTTCTCTGCATCAACGGAACTGGTATTGCCAACGCCTGGTTAAGGAAGAATATCGCTCCACGAGGAATCATGTACGATGAGATGAACGTGGCTGCTGAAGAGGTGCCTGTTGGCTCCGGTGGAGTCCGTGTCCTGC
Source organism: uncultured Bacteroidales bacterium (assembly GCA_900320965.1). Taxonomy (GTDB): domain Bacteria; phylum Bacteroidota; class Bacteroidia; order Bacteroidales; family UBA932; genus Cryptobacteroides. Next base: position 3,439 of record ONUG01000099.1, read on the forward strand.
CTTTCGGTAACGGTGCCGAGAGGATGCTGGGCAACAAGGAGTCCGGGTTCTCCCTCCATGCTGTCAACTTCAATGTCCACACGTGGAAACATGTCGCCAGGGCTGTCCAGGAGGGAATCGTCTTCTCCTTCAAGTACGGAATCGACATAATGGAGGAGATGGGAATGAAGGTTGGCGTGATCAGGGCCGGCAACGCCAACATGTTCTTGAGCAGGATATTCCGTGACACCCTCGCGAGCGTGACCGGATCTGTCATCGAGCTCACCGACACGGATGGCTCCGCAGGAGCGGCCAGGGGAGCCGGAATCGGCGCCGGCATCTATAAAGATCACAATGAGGCGTTCTCATCTCTTGAGCGCGTCGCATTCGTCGAGCCTTCTCCGGAAAGGGGACCCTATCTGGAAGCGTATGAAGATTGGAAAAAATATTTAAACGAATATTAATTAAATAGTTATCATGAAAGAGTATTTCCCGCAAATCGGTAAGATCCCCTTCGAGGGACCTCAGGGCAAGAGCCCTCTAGCATTTCATTATTATGAGCCTGACCGCATGGTCCTCGGCAAGAGGATGGAGGATTGGCTGAAGTTCGCGATGGCTTGGTGGCACACTCTCGGCCAGGCTAGCGGCGACCAGTTCGGCGGACAGACCAGAGAATATGAGTGGGACAAGGCCTCCGACCCGATCCAAAGAGCGAAGGATAAGATGGATGCTGGGTTCGAGATCATGGAGAAGCTGGGTATCAAGTACTTCTGCTTCCATGATGTGGACCTTGTCGAAGAGGCTCCGACCATCGCCGAGTACGAGGAGAGGATGAGGATCATCACCGACTACGCTCTCGAGAAAATGAAGGCCACCGGCATCAAGCTCCTCTGGGGCACAGCCAACGTGTTCGGTCATAAGAGGTACATGAACGGCGCTGCCACCAATCCTGAGTTCGGTGTTGTCGCCCGTGCCGCCGTCCAGATCAAGAACGCCATCGACGCCACGATCAAGCTGGGTGGAACCAACTACGTGTTCTGGGGAGGCCGCGAGGGTTACACCAGCCTTCTCAACACGCAGATGCAGAGGGAGAAAGACCACCTCGCGAACATGCTTAAGGCCGCTCGTGACTATGCCCGTGCCAATGGCTTCAAGGGCACCTTCCTCATCGAGCCCAAACCGATGGAACCCACTAAGCATCAGTACGATGTCGACACTGAGACGGTGATCGGTTTCCTCCGCGCCCATGGTCTTGACAAGGATTTCAAGGTCAACATCGAGGTCAATCACGCGACCTTGGCCGGCCACACCTTCGAGCATGAGCTCGCCGTGGCCGTCGACAATGGGATGCTCGGCTCGATCGACGCCAACAGGGGAGACTACCAGAATGGCTGGGACACCGACCAGTTCCCTGTGGATCTGTTTGAACTGACCCAGGCCATGTTGCAGATCATCCGCAACGGAGGCCTCGGTAACGGAGGATCCAATTTCGACGCCAAGCTTCGTCGTAACTCGACTGATCCGGAGGACATATTCATCGCTCACATCTGCGGAATGGATGCCATGGCCAGAGGTCTTCTCGCCGCGGCCGCGATCTGCGAGGAGTCTCCGATTCCCGCCATGGTCAAAGAGCGTTACGCTTCCTTCGACGAGGGTGAAGGCAAACGCTTTGAGGATGGCAAGATGACACTGGAGGAGCTCGTGGACTACGCTAAGACTCATTCCGAGCCCGCCCAGAAGAGCGGCAAGCAGGAGCTTTACGAGACCTTAGTCAACTTGTACATCAAATAATTAGGAAAAATTTTGCTCTCTTCGGGGAAATTACTAATTTTGCAGTCCTTTTATGGCCCGGAGGCTCCGGAAGACCCGTCGCAGTGGCGGGCGCCTCAGGCTGAAACTTAAATAAGTTTTGTTTTTTATGTACGCAATTGTTGACATTGCAGGCCAGCAGTTCAAAGTCGAGGCTGGAAAAAAGATCTTCTGCAACCGCCTTCCCGCGGCGAAAGATGAGTCCGTTGAGTTCGACAAAGTCCTGCTGATTGACTCCGAAGGGCAGATTCAGCTCGGTAATCCTTATGTGAAAGGCGCCGTTGTGAAGGCCACCGTCCTCGATGATGAGGCTAAGGCTGACAAGGTGCTTGTCTTCAAGAAGATCCGTCGCAAGGGCTTCCAGAAGCTCAATGGCCATCGCCAGAAGCTTTCCAAGATCCGCATCGACGCTATCGCTTAATTTCAAAAATCTATCAGATTATGGCACACAAGAAAGGACAATCAAGTTCAAAGAACGGCCGTGAGTCCCAGTCCAAAAGGCTTGGTCTCAAGAAATTCGGCGGTGAGGTCGTGAAGGCTGGCAACATCATCGTGAGGCAGAGGGGCACCGTCCACAACCCTGACAAAAACGTCGGAATGGGCAAGGACCACACTCTTTACGCTCTTGTTGACGGCACTGTGAAGTTCACAAAGAAGAGAGCCGACAAATCCTACGTCTCAGTTATCCCTTTTGAGAACTAGACTCGGAGGATTGATAGAAAAAAAGAGGACTGGCTTCGAGTTGTCGACTAGGTCCTCTTTTTTATTTGAATATTCAAACAAACAAGATATGCTGACACTTAAGATTCTCCGTGACGATCCGGAGCGCGTGATCGCGAAGCTCGCCATCAAGAACTTTGATGCGAGGGAGATAGTCGAGAAAGTCTTGACACTGGACGCCAACAGAAGGTCGCTCCAGGCTGAGAGTGACGCCCTCCTTTCCACCCAGAAACAGCTTTCCGCCAAGGTGGGAGCCCTGATGAGGGAAGGCAAGAGGGAAGAGGCCGAAGCGGTCAAAAAAGAAGTGACGGAGCTTAAAGCCAAGTCCAACGAGCTTCTCGCCACGGCTGATGCCAACAACAAGGAGTTGGACGACACCATCGTCTTGCTCCCGAATATTCCTTGTGATCTGGTCGTTCCCGGCAAAGGCGCCGAGGATAACCAGGTGGTCAAGATGGGAGGCCCTGAGGTGCATCTGCCCCAGGACGCCCTGCCCCATTGGGAGCTCGCGAAGAAATATGACATCATCGATTTCGACCTCGGAGTGAAGATCACCGGTGCCGGATTCCCGGTCTACAAGGGAAAAGGCGCGAGGCTTCAGAGAGCTTTGATCAATTACTTCCTCGATTTCAACACTGCTGCCGGCTACAAGGAGGTCGAACCTCCCGTGGTGGTCAACGCCGCATCCGGTTTCGGTACCGGCCAGCTTCCTGACAAGGAGGCTCAGATGTACTATGTCGGCCTGGATGACTTCTATCTCGTGCCGACAGCTGAGGTTCCCGTGACCAACATCTTCAGGGATGTTATCCTTGAGAATGAGCAGGTTCCGCAGAAACTTACCGCATACACTCCTTGTTTCCGCCGCGAGGCTGGCTCCTATGGCAAGGATGTCAGGGGACTCAATCGTCTCCACCAGTTTGACAAAGTCGAGATCGTCAGGGTCGAGAAGCCAGAGAACTCCTATGCGGCCCTCGATGAGATGGTTGCCCATGTTGAGAAACTTGTCAACAGCCTTGGGCTCAAGTACAGGATCCTCCGTCTTTGCGGAGGCGATCTGAGTTTCACGTCCGCCATCACTTACGACTTTGAGCTCTGGTCAGCCGCGCAGGGCCGTTGGCTCGAGATCTCTTCGGTCTCCAATTTCGAGACCTACCAGGCCAACAGGCTCCATCTGCGTTACCGTGACGAGGAAGGAAAGATCCAGCTTTGCCATACTCTGAACGGCAGCTCGCTCGCTCTTCCGAGAGTGGTCGCTGCTCTTCTTGAGGACAATGAGACCGAGAACGGGATCAACATCCCCGAGGCTCTGCGTCCTTACACCGGTTTTGACAGGATTGACTAGATCCTGCCCCCGGATGGAGAAAAGGACAATTATCGGCATCGACCCCGGAACCAACTTGCTTGGTTTCGGGGTAATCGATGTCATCGGAGGTAAGCCGGTGTTTGTGGATATGGGAGTCCTTGACCTTCGCAAAGAGAAGGATGCCTATTCCAAACTCCGCCAGATCTACGACACTGTCAGCGAGGTCTGCAAGACCTATCATGGCACCGAGATGGCGCTTGAGTCCCCGTTCTATGGGAAAAACGCCCAGGTGGTCCTGAAACTTGGCCGTGCCCAAGGGGCGGCGATGATCGCCGCGATGGAGCATGGAATCTCGGAAGTCAAGGAATATGCTCCCCGTGAGGCGAAACAAGCTATTACGGGCAACGGTGCCGCTTCGAAAGAGCAAGTCGCCATGATGATCACCAAGACTCTTGGCGTCGATCTGAAGGCTGAGCATCTTGACGCTACCGATGCTTTGGCGATTGCCCTTTGCCACTACTATTCGACATCCAGCCCACTTGCCGGAGTGAAGTCGTCTTCGAGTTGGGAAAAATTCATTAAAGCCAATCCTGACAGGGTAAAATAATCTTTTTTATCCTTCCTGTTTTAAACCATGGGACGTGGTTTTTGTCAAACTAGTGTTTGAATTAAAGTTTTTATGCGCTTGAAAAAGTTTATTGCGGTTTTGATCGGCGTGATGTCGGTTTTCCAGTTCTCTTATGCCCAGAACTCCAGCACCCTGAAGGCCACCCTTCAGGACGAGAACGGGGAGGCTGTCCCATTTGCCACGGTTTCACTTACCAAATCGGGAGCCACTAAGGTTTATAAGTATGCTCTTAGTTCCGTCGACGGCAAAGTGACGATTGAGAAAGTGGCTCACGGGAAGTACACGATCAAGGCGGAACTCCTTGGTTATAAAGAGTTTACTAAAGATATTGAGGTGAAGAACTCCCTCGATCTCGGCGTCATCAAGATGGAGGAGGACAAGCAGACTCTTGATGCAGCCAGCGTGTCCGCGACCGGTAACCCTATCATTGTCAAGAAGGACACGATAGAGTACAACGCTTCTTCGTTCAAGACGACGGAGAATGACATGCTCATCGACCTTCTGAAGAAACTCCCTGGCATCGAGGTCAATGACGACGGTACCGTCACTGCGGAGGGAAAGACTATTTCCAAGATAACGATCGGAGGTAAAACATTCTTCCTTGATGACCCGCAAATCGCCACTCAGAACC
>ONUG01000101.1 GCA_900320965.1 uncultured Bacteroidales bacterium
AGGAAGTCGTGTAGGAAGAGTTGTGGCGGATCTTGACTGTGTTGCCACCTCCATTGGTCCAGCCAGCGCTAAGGACGGTTCCGTCGCCAATGCTCATTACAGGCGTGCCCGTTGGAGCAGCGTAATCCACGGCCGTGTGGGCCCTTACCTTACCAGTCACTGGATGACGACGATGATAGGAGAAACCGGAACTGATCCTGGTGAACTTCAGAGGAGCCTTAAGGAAAGCTTTTCGAAGACTGGAACCATCTGAGTTCCAGTACCTTCCTCCACCATCACCCTGGTCATACATTATCGCCGGGATGACATGGTCCCCCCGGATAAACTCCGCGTAATAGATCGGATCGACCGAGACTATCTCCCCTTCACAGTCACTCTCATCATAAAGAATCTTGAACCGGTCCCCGTCCTGAAGGGCGAAAAAGTCGACAGACCAGGCGTAGATCTCCGACAGGGCGACGATCAGGCTTGTCGGGGCCCCAGCCGCGGTCATGTCATTCCAAAGAGAGGAGGTAATTGTCACATCGGCGTATCGCCGGAAAGTCTCCACCGGTCTGGAAAAGTTCCACACTGCCAGAGAGTCAGCGGTCTTGAAGACGGTACCGTGAGTCTTGTCCCGCTTGTAGACGACATATTTCAGAGCAACCTCAGCGGTGGTGTCGACCGCCGCGGTGTCGATGCTGTAATAGGCGCTGACCGAGTTGCCAGCCCGCATTTTTCTCACATCAAAGGTGGTGTCACAAAGCCCGGAAAGAGAAAGGGCGTCATCCGAAGACATCCCAAGCCTCACCATCAGGCTGGTGAAAGCCTCTCCGGGACGGATCGTCTCCTCCATCATGTCAAACTCATCCACCCTGAACCCTTCCGGAGGAAGAGGGGCCACTGTCACTTCCGGAGCCTTCTCGACAGTTTTCCTCCGGCATCCCGGTGAGAAGATCACAAAAGAAAAGGCAACAAAAACAAAAAGAATATTAAAAAACTTTTTTGTCATAAACGCAAATTTAATAAAAACCCCCTCCAACACGAAGGAACTCAGCGAAAAATGCCACATATTCGCACCAAACACGACTGAACGATGAAAGACTACAGCCTTATTACCGTCTTCGCCGCTTTGGTGACCGGCTTCTTCTCGCACGCCCAAAACCCAACTGACACCACCCTTCTGATCAAAGAAGCCGTGGTCAAAGCAAGCAAGAATCCCGCCAGAGACGGAGTCTCCTCTATCACTGTCCCAGCTAAGATGATAAAAGGGACCCCGGTCATCCTTGGCGAGAGCGATGTGCTGAAAACCATCCAGTTGCTCCCGGGAATACAGGCGGGGACAGAAGGACTCTCAGGAATGTACGTCCGGGGTGGAGGTTCCGACGAGAACCTGATCCTTCTGGACGGGATCCCGGTCCACTGCCAGGGACATATCCTCGTCCTCTTCTCCCCTTTCCAAAGCGAGGCGATCAGCGATGCGGTGATCCACAAAGGCGCCTTCCCCGCCAAGTTCGGAGGCAGGGCCTCCAGTGTGCTGGAAATAAACACGGAAGGCGATGTCCCGGTCAGAACCTCCGGCTGCCTGGGAGCAGGGCTTCTGAGCGACAAATTCCACATCGAGGGCCCTCTGGCTGGAGGAAGGATAGACTACTCGGTCAGCGGCCGCGGGATGCACACCTTCCTGATGGATGGCGTGATAAAGACGTTCAAGATTCCCGCAAATTACTATTTCAGAGACTTGCATGCGAGAGCCACAGGCCGGATAGATTCCAAGAACTCCTTGACGATCAGCTTCTTCAGCAGCAAGGACAAGCTTTACTACAAAGAGGAAGACCAGCGGACAGACATACTCTGGGGAACATCCCTGGGAGCGGTGAGATGGAAAAGGCGATGGGGCGAGACTCTGTCCTCAGAACTCTCGCTAGCCTTGACCGGGTACTCTCTGGACAATCAATGGAAAAGAGACGGTACGAAAGAAGGTTACAAGACCGGACTTCAAGACATTGTGTTCAAGACAGACTGGCTTCTCATGAGATTCCCCGGACATAATTTGAGATTCGGACTTGGAATAATCAGCCATACATTCGCTCCAGAGTCCGATTTTTCTTCCAAGAAAAGGATAAAGATTAAAGGCCTCGAAGAAGCAGCCTACATAGAGGACAGTTTCTCGGTCCGCGGCTGGCTCTCAGTCAAGGCAGGCCTCCGGATGGGCGCCTACAGTTCCGACGAAGTCACACGGCTGAATCCAGAGCCCAGGATCAGCATAACGTTAGGCAGAGAAGAAGGCCTTAGGACCACGATGTCATATTCAAGGACAACACAGCATCTCCATCAGCTCTCGTCGACGATCGCGGTGCTTCCAGTTGATTTGACAGTGCCGGTCACCAAGGCCATAGGGCCACTGGTTTCCGATCACGTGTCCATAGGATTAAAGTACGATAAACATGATAGTTGGGAGATGTCAATTGAAGGATACCTCAAAGAGATGAAAGGAACCCTTGAATACAAAGATGGAGTGGTTCTGATCGACGATTTCTCGACATGGGAAGAGCAGGTCTCCTCCGGAAATGGCCGGTCTTACGGCCTTGAGGCTTTTATAAGAAAAGAGTCTGGAAAGACCTCGGGATGGATGGCCTACACCCTGGCCCGAAGCGAGAGATGCTTTCCTGATGGATCAATCAGCGACGGGAAATGGTTTCCAGCCCGCTACGACATCCGCCACAGCATCGCGGTTGTCCTGAACCAGGAAATGGGCCGCGGATGGGACTTTAATGTTGTCTGGACATATTCGTCAGGAGGGGCCATCACAGTTCCGCTCACCAACCTCAGGGGCAATTACCGGCTTCCGCCAAGCCATAGGATGGATCTTGGCCTTAGCCATCACAAGTCCTTGCGACATGGGGAAAGAGTCTGGAACATAGGAGTTTACAATGCCTATAACAAAAAGAACCCGAACCTTGTGATCCCCCTCGCTGGAGACGAGGATGAAGGTTCGGGCCCTTTTAAGACAATCAGCTTCTTGCCGATTATTCCTTCAGTGAGCTACACTAGAGTTTTTTGATGATCTCCATTCCTTTGCGGATGGCCTCCTCATTCTTCGGGATGAGGTGGTGGTGACGCTCGGGAAGGGTCTTGCGAAGGGCGGCAAGCACGCTGTCGATCCCCACGACGGGATGGATTTTCAGCAGACCTCCAAGAACAATCATGTTGAAGGTCTTGATGAGGTTCATCTCAGCCGCGGCGTCCATCGCGTCGATCCTGTAGACATCTATGTCTGTCCTTTGCGGAGGCTCCGGAATCCCGTAACTGTCGTAGATCAAGGTTCCACCCGGCTTGACTTTAGGCTCGAATTTCTCCAGCGACGGCTGGTTAAGCACGATCGCGGTGTCGTAGCTGGACAGGATCGGGGACGAGACCGGATCATCGCTGACGATCACTGTGACATTGGCGGTTCCACCTCTCTGCTCTGGCCCGTAGGCGGGCATCCAGGTGACTTCCTTGCCTTCCATAAGACCCGCATATGCGAGGATCTTGCCCATCGAGAGGACTCCCTGTCCTCCGAATCCGGCGATAATTATCTCTTCTGTCATGGTCTTTCCTGTTTTATTTGTCAGCTCCAGTGTCCTTGAGGTCTCCGAGATGGTAGAACTCGAACATATTTTCTTCCATCCACTTATTGGCCTTCTCAGGGCTCATCTTCCATCCGGAATTGCAAGTCGAGACGATTTCGACAAGGTTTGACCCCTTGCCTTGCATCGAATATTCAAAAGCCTTGCGGATGGCCTTCTTGGCCCTGTTGATTGCCGCCACAGTGTGTACTGCCTGACGGGTCACATAGCAAGTGCCGTCGAGTGTGGCCGCGATCTCGGTGATCTTGAGAGGATAGCCATGAAGGCTCACTTCCCTACCGTAGGGGCAGGTGGCGGTCTTCATTCCAAGAAGGGTGGTCGGGGCCATCTGGCCACCGGTCATCCCGTAAATGGCGTTGTTGATGAATATGATCGTGATGTTCTCAGCCCTATTGAGAGCGTGGATCGTCTCAGCGGTTCCGATGCAGGCGAGGTCTCCGTCACCCTGGTAGGTGAAGACCAGCCTGTCCGGCCAGAGGCGCTTTGTGGCGCTGGCGAGTGCCGGTGCCCTTCCGTGGGCGGCCTCCTGCCAGTCCACGTCGATGTACTTGTAGGCGAAGACGGCACAGCCGACCGGAGAGATCGCGATGGTCTTGTCCGTCATCCCCATCTCCTCGATGACCTCGGAGACAAGCTTGTGCACCACACCGTGGCTGCAGCCAGGGCAATAGTGCATCGGGGTGTCATTCAGGAGGGTCGGCTTCTTATAGACGACCTGACCTTTCTCTATGATTTCTTCTCTTGTCATGGCTTCCTGGTTTTAGAATGAGGATTTTAGGACATCGACAACTTCGTCCGGATCCGGGATGATTCCACCCAGACGGCCGAAATGACGCACGGGAACTGCCCCTTCGACAGCGAGGCGGATGTCCTCGACCATCTGTCCGGCATTGATCTCAAGAGAGAGGATACCCTTCACCCGGGAGGCAAGTTCCTTGACTTCCTGGACAGGGAAAGGCCATAAGGTAATCGGGCGGAGAAGACCGACTTTGATCCCCTGCGAGCGGGCGATCTCAATGCTCTTCTTGGCGATACGAGCGGCCGAGCCGAAAGCCACAATGGCATATTCGGCGTCGTCAAGCATGAACTTCTCGCAACGTACCTCCTTAGCCTCGATCTCACGGTACTTGGCCTGGATGCGGAGGTTGATGATTTCCATCTCCTCAGAGCGGAGCTCCAGTGAGGTTATGATGTTGGGCTTCCTGCCGCCGACGCGGCCTGTGGTGGCCCAAGGGCACTCCTTTATGATCTCCTCCTCGGTCCTGCGGGGCTTGAAAGGAGGAAGGACAACCTTCTCCATCATCTGCCCGATCGCACCGTCGGCGAGGATCATCGCAGGGTTGCGGTAACGGAAAGCGAGAGTAAAGGCAAGGTCCACAAAATCAGCCATTTCCTGAACCGAAGCGGGTGCGAGGACGATAAGGTGGTAGTCACCGTGTCCGCCACCCTTGCAGGCTTGGAAATAGTCAGACTGGCTCGGCTGGATCGTGCCGAGGCCAGGGCCTCCCCTCATGACGTTGACGATAAGGGCCGGAAGCTCAGCTCCCGCCATGTAGGATATTCCCTCCTGCATAAGGCTGACGCCTGGGCTGGAGGATGATGTCATGACCTTCTTGCCGGTGGCGGCGCCTCCGTAGACCATGTTAATGGAAGAGACCTCGCTCTCGGCCTGAAGGACCACCATTCCGGTGGTCTCCCAAGGCTTCTGCTCGGCAAGAGTCTCAAGCACCTCCGACTGGGGAGTGATCGGATAGCCGAAATAACCGTCGCAACCGCAGCGGATCGCGGCGTGGGCAATGGCTTCATTGCCTTTCATCAAAGTGATTTCCTGATCTGCCATGGCTCTACTCGGTTTTAAGACGGTAAACGGTTATACACCCGTCCGGGCAGACAGTGGCGCAGGAAGCGCAGCCCGTGCAGGTGTCGGATAGAACCTCGTGGGCAAAGTTGTAGCCCTTGCGGTTCACTTCCTTGCTCGTGAGGGCAAGGACATCAAGCGGACAGGCGACGACGCAGAGGTTGCATCCCTTGCACCTCTCAGTGTCGACGACTGTCGCTCCTTTCATTCTAGCCATAATACCTGTTCGTGTTATTTTATTGGTTGTACATGTCTTTGTTATAGAAGTCAAGAATCTCGTTGGCGATGGTGTAGGCATTGCGGGCCGGACTGTCCGGATTGATCGCCATGGCCTCGAGATAATTGTTGATAGCTCCTTGCCAGTCGCCTTTCTTGCGATAGGCGTTACCAAGCAGGTAAAAAGCTCTGTCTGAAGGGGTTCCACATGACGCGATATATTCCAGAAGAAGCCTGATGGCTTCGTCAGGCGAACCGTCCCGGAGGACAACTTCTATCGCGTCAAGCCTTTCCACGGCCTACTCTTCAATGAATATGCACCAGCCCCTGGGATCCGGCCGGAGTCCCCTCTGGATTCCGATGATCTCATTGTAGAGAGCCTCGCTCTTGGGGCCGCACTTCTCCGGTGAGCTGATCTCGTAACGTCTGGAGATCTCACTCCCCTCCAGGGTCGGCTTGTCGTCTATCTGGCAGACCGGAGTGATCACGACGGCAGTTCCGCATGATCCAACTTCATCAAACTCAGCGAGTTCCTCAACGTGGATAGGCCTCATCTCGACTTTCATGCCCATGTCCTCGGCGACAGTCCTGAGACTCTTGTTCGTGATTGACGGCAGGACGCTATGGGAAAGAGGAGTCACATAGGTGTTCCCCTTGATGGCGAAGAAATTGGATGAGCCGAACTCTTCAATAGTGGTCTTTGTGGAAGAATCCAGGAAAAGAAGCTCCCTGTAGCCCGAATTATGCGCCAGGTTGTAGGCGTGAAGCGACTGGGCATAGTTGGCGCCGAGCTTGTAACCGCCTGATCCCTGGGCCGCTGAGCGGTCGTAATTGCGGGAGATCACGGCGTTGGCAGGAGCCAGGCTCTTCGCTCCCGAATATGTCCCGACAGGCGAGCACATCACAGCGAACATCACGTCCCTCGCGGAACGGATGCCGAGCTGGGGATTGTAGCCGAACAAGACGGGCCTGAGGTAAAGTGAGGCGCTTGGAACCTCCGCCGGCGGGAGGAACTCGAGATTGCCTTTCACGCAGCGGACGCACATGTCGATGAATAGTTCCTCTGAGGGATATGGCATGTCCAGGTACATGGCTCCGTCCCTCATCCTTTTGGCATTCATGTCGGGACGGAAAAGCCTGATCTTGCCATCAACTCCCCGGTAAGCTTTCAAGCCCTCGAAACACGACGGGGCATAGTGAAACACACCGGCGAAAGGACTCAGCACAAAGTTGAAATCCTCAGTCACGACCGGACTCTCCCACTTGCCGTCAATGCAACGGCTGTAAACGATCGTCCTTGTCCTCGTGTAACTGAACGAAAGGCTATTCCAATCTATATTATTCATATATTGTGGTATTAGAGTTAGTGTCAATCTTCTATTATCCTGTCCTTGTTGTAGGTGTGGATCTTAACGCTCCCGGACAGGATCAGGTAACCGTTCTCAGCCAGGCTGGCGATCTCGTCCTCTCCGGGGAAGACCTCGACGGGGGCGATGAAGCCGATCTTGGCTTTAATGGCATCCATCAGCCTCTCGCTGTGGGCGATACCACCCGTGAGAAGGATGGCGTCGACCTTGCCGTCAGCGGTGGCTGACATGGAGGCGATGTACTTGCAGATATTGAGGACATAAGCCTTCAAGAAGGTCTGAGCGAGCTCATTTCCCTCATCAGCGAGTTTCTGGACGTCGATCATGCTGTTGGTCCCGAAATATGCCACGGCTCCTCCCCTTCCGACAAGTTTCTTCTTGATCTCATCCTTCGTGTATTTCCCGCTGAAGCACATGTCTATCAGCTCGAAAGGAGGGCAGCAGCCAGCGCGCTCCGGGGTGATGGGCCCGTCGCCGCCAAGTCCATGGTTGACGTCCAGCACCCGCCCGTTCTTGTGGAGGGATATGGTCGCGCCGCCTCCCATGTGGGCGACGATAAGAGTAGCGTCATTGGTAGTCTTGCCGTGTTCCTTCAAGTAACGGCGCACAATAGCCCTTGAATTAAGGGCATGGAACAGTGTCTTGCGAGTGAACTCAGGGATTCCTCCCATCCTGCACTCCGGTAGCATCTCGTCAGCCATAGGAGGGTCGGCGATGTAGGCGGTAGTCTTTCCGAAACGGGGCTCCAGACCTTTTTCCTCGCGGATAGAGTTGATCTCTTTGGCGATGTCGTCGGCAAGGATCGCGCTCAGGTTGCAGGCGTGGACTCCGTCCCTGCCACTGAAAAGGACATCCCTCATGTCCTGGTTGACATTGTATACTCCAGTAATGACCGGGGTGATCAGCCCGCCTCGAGCCATCACTATGTCCACATCCTCGAGGGGAATCCCTCTTGACGCCATGAAATCCTTGATCGCCTGACGGCGCATGTCGGATTGGTCCATGACCGAAGGATATTTCGCCACATCCGAGGCTGTGTGCTCAAGTTTCTCGTCAAAAACCCGCTTGCCATCTGAATAATAGCCCAACTTAGTAGTCGTTGAACCTGTGTTGATTATCAGAATGTTTCCTTTCATCTCAATTTATTATCGGGTTTAAATATATTACATTTTTTCAACAAAATCAAGTAATTCCTCCGAAAC
>ONUG01000022.1 GCA_900320965.1 uncultured Bacteroidales bacterium
GCGCGCACTATTGCCTGAAATGCGCGCGAATGAGGGGTAGAGGAGCTGGAATGCGCGCATTTTCGCTTGAATCGCGCGCGAAGAACGGGGTGCCAGGAATGCCAGGTAGTTCGGCAACCGGGCGCGAGGAGGGCCTTCAGCGGTGCCCCGCGCCCCAACTTGCCTTCGCTCGCGTCAGGGGCCACGATAATCCCGAAATTTGTTATCTTTGTGATAATGATGCAATCCGGAACTTAATCATAAGCTATATCACCATGGAAGAATTCCAAACCCCGACGCCTGCACCTGCAGCCCCTGAACTCAAAGTCACACCCGCTGCGAAGTCCTACCTCGCCACCTCCACCAAGTGGGGCAAGTTCATTTTCGTGCTCTTCCTCATCGCCATCGTATTCCTGGTATTGTTGTCAGTCGTTTTCCTTGTCCTCGGATCCCAAGAAATTAACGACGTTCCTGCGTTCGTGTTCGGATTGGTTTACCTCGCCGTCACTGCGTTGTACATTGCTCCGTGCATCTTTCTCGGCCGGAGCCTGAAAGCTGCAAAGGCGGCCGTGGAATCCGACGATGAAGCCCAGCTTACCGATGCATTCAAGAACCAGAAGTCGCTTCTCAAATACACCGGCATCCTTTCAATAGTGGCGCTGGCCATTTCATTGGTGGCTGTTATCATCGTCATTGCAGTCGCAATCGCAGGAGCCCTGTAATGAACGAGATCGACCTTGCGCTGAAGATTGCCGTGGATGCCCACGCCGGGCAGGTGGACAAGGACGGATATCCGTACATCCTTCACCCGCTCACCGTGGGACTGATGGGCGAGACCGACGAGGAAAAGGCCGCCGGCTTCCTCCACGACGTGGTGGAAGACACCGGCTGGACCCTCGACGCCCTGCGCGAAGCCGGCATTTCCGAAGGCGTGGTCGCCGCCCTTGCCCTGCTCACGCACGACAAGTCGCTGGATTACTTCGACTATGTGCGCAGGATAATAGATTCCGGCAATCCTATCGCCCTCAAGGTCAAGTACCACGACCTGCTGCACAATTATGCCCGCGGCAAGGCTTATCCCAGGCTTCAGGAGAAGCACGGGAAGGCCCTGGAGATGGTGAAGGCTGCCGTGGAAGGGCGCTCGAAGGTCAGGCTTTACGAGCCTGCGGACGGCGCCTGCGTCGCAATCTTCGCCGGCGGCTGCTTCTGGGGCGTCCAGCACGAGTTCGACAAGGAACCGGGCGTGCTGCGGACGCTTGCCGGCTATACCGGCGGCCCCGAAGAGGCTCCCGGCTACGTGGACGTGCGTGCCGGCAGGACGCATCATGTGGAGGCTGTCGCAGTGGAGTACGACCCCGCCCGGACCGACTACACCACGCTCTGCAAGGTCTTCTGAATGTGATTCCTGTCTCCAAGATAGCCCAGGCCGCAGATGTGCGCCATGTACTGGCCGACAAGTTGGTCCACAAGGCAGCCTTTGCCAAGCTGGAACGGAGGGATCTTGTCAGAGTCTTCCGGAAGGAACTCGAAGGTCTCAGGATCTGTGATCTTGTGCTCGTAATACTCGTCGTTGAAAAGGTTGGCGTCCATCCAGGCGCTGCCTTTCTCGAAAAGGCTCCGGCATTTCTTGGCGAATTCCTTGTCTTTCATCGCCTTGGCCATCTCCTCAGCCGCCCTCAAAGCTCCCATGTACCAGAACCCCATCTGGGGATTAGGCCCGAAGTAGTTGACATCCATGGTGTTATGCTGCGAGCCTTCCATGACTCCATCCTGGTTTCCGTCCCAGCCTTTTTCTTTCCAAGCAAACGAGAGGGCACTCTTACAGGCCGGCCAATATTCACGGAGGAAAGCATCGTCACCGCTTAGCTGCCACTCCCTGTAGAGTTTCATGATGCAGCCCATCTGGCCGTCCACGGCGATCTGTCCAGGATCCGGCTTTGAACCCAAAGGCAGGTTGACACGGAAATCCATCGCCCCGTCGGGATTCATCGCATAGCGGAACTCGACATCCCGCATAGTCCTGGCAAGGTCTCCGAACAGGAACGGAGTCGCCACCTCGTAGTTCCAGACATGGGTACAGGAGCCGGCGCAGGACCCATAATGGTCCATAACTCCCTCCCAACCAAGCATGTGGCCGTCCTTGATCCGGAAAACGGTCTGAGAGCGGAGAACCGCCAGATTGAACAGCGCCGCCTCTTTGACGACATCCGGATAAGACGAGGATAGGAACGCGTTGACGAATGAGAGCGTCCGCTTCTCGTATTCGCCTACTTTAGGGATGAACTCCATCGCGGATTTCCACGAGTCCGGATAGAGGGTACTGTAGTAGTTTCCGACATTCTCGCTGGACCATGCGAACCTGTTGGGGAAGTTCCACGTGAGGTAAAAATTGAAACAATGCTTCTCTCCCGGTTTCAGTACAGCCTTGACCGACAATGCGCCCATTGGATCCTGGTCGCCTCCCACAGAGTGCCTTATGCTTGCCTGAGGGTTGGAGATCAATCCATCGTCGCTCAGGTCGTCCCAGAAATTTAGCATGGAATTGGACCATGAATTGTCGGTCGTGAAGGTCCGGTAGGTAACTTCGTCGGGGCTGTCAGTCGAAAGGGTGAAATTGCCCCAGGCCTTGTCCTCAGGATCAACTCCGGCGGAATAGAACTGGATTCCTTTTAGAGCCCCGGACTCCCTGTATTCATTCTTGTTGTCCTTGGCTCCGACAGGCACCCTGTCGCCCTTCCAATTGAGGGTGTAGTCCTGACCGTCCTTCCCGATGAAGTTACGGATGGCACCGCAAACAGCCACCTCCAGTTCGCTCACGGAAGTATTTGTGACTTCGTAAGTTAGAATGGCAATAGGCAAACCGCTGATCTGGGAGTCTCCAGGAACCAGAGGATTAAAACCCTTTATCCTGACTTTTACCGGCATCCCCGGATCGCTAAGGTTTACCTGCCCGAAAGGATAGGCCGCATCAAAAGACGCGTGGTCGAACCTTGGAAGCCCGTGATGGTTGACCGGACGACCCTCATAATGAAGATATTCCTGAGGATAAAGCGGACCCGCCAGAAGCCTTGTGGCACTTTCGCCATCCTTCTCTTTCGTGAATATGGCGAACAACGGCGCGTCGTTACCCGTCATGACGGTGCTGTTACCTTTTCCGGGAACATTCATCATTTCCCAGTCCCTAAGCTCGCCTCTGCCTCCAAGGGACACTGTCCCGGTGCCGATTCCACCAAGAGGAAGGGCAACCTGTTGAAGGTGAGCCTCATCGTAACTTCTCAGCACAGGCCACTCGGATGGACGCCACTGCTGGGCACCAATGAAAGCCGGCACAAGCAATGCCGCCAATAGTAAGTATTTTCTCATGAAACAAAGATAACACAAAATGGCGGTTTTTCGCAAGCTAATAATATGCCTACCGGAGCGCTGGAAGATCAAACGAGATCCCTACTTTCACATTGAAATATGATTTATATTCCGTAAAAACAGACTTGACAACAGGATCCTCCGGAAGGAAAGAATATGAATATTGAGGCTCGACAAAGAGGCCTATATGTCTTATAGGCTCATACTTTAGGCCTGCCAAGGCTATGGCTGAAAAATAAATAGACTCGTCTTTGAGACGCACTTCTCCCTGTCTCGCATATACGCATTTTTTTGCCTCGCCTCCAGCTCCGACATACATCGAGAACCTTTTAGACTTTAACAGATACCAATCAAGATGCAGAGGAATGCCTACGTAATGTATTTTTTGTTCAGCAACAAGGGGTTGTGACTCTCTGCCATTAAGTGTTTTTACTGTAAGAACACTTGTAACTCCTGAGTAATATGTCAGTCCCGAAGAAAGATCAAGGTGATTAGTCAACGGAAATCGTAATGTAAGCCCTAATGAGATGACTTTAGGTTTGTGAAACATTGGTTTTTTGCTCTCGGAGGGCAACTTCGAACCTGAATAAGCAATACCGTCAGAATTATCCGGGGTCGTCGCACTACCTCCAACTGAAACACTAACTGAGAAACCATTATCGCGGCGATGCTTTTCAGTAAAATAAACTTCGTTTTCACTATCAGCCCATTTATCTCGATTTTCATTATCAGACTCGTCCGTAATATTCTTTTCACTTGAAGGTTTTATAGAATCATCTTTATTTTCAACAGGTTCCGGCATTGTCTCTTCTAAGATAGTTTTCGAGGGAACAACCAATTCCTTAGATAAGTTTGGCGTTACTCCTTGGGGCTTTCTGGGATGAATAAACGAAGCCGGGTGTGGTAAAGATGTTATTGTTTCGACTTCATTTGGAGATTTACCGGCATCTTGGGCAAGATACTTTTGAGTATTCTCTTCTCCACCAATTATCAAAACGATGACAAGGGCCAAAACCGCCACCGCAGACAAAGCTGAAGCCAAAGATAGGATCCGCTTTGTTTTACGCCTGCGGATAATCCCCTTCAAAATCTCCAATTCACCATCTGGTAGTGGACTGTTGGCTTCTTGTAGTTTCTCTTTGACCGCTTCTAACCAGTCTTTCATTTTGTGTTCTCCTTTAAATACTCTTTTATCATCTTTCCAAGATGTTTTCTTGCCTTGGACATCGTTGATGAGACCCCATCCTCACTTATTCCCAATATACCAGCGATTTCTTTATAAGAATAGCCATCGATGGCAAACATGTTAAAAACTATCTTCTTTGACTCAGACAATCTTTCGACCATCTTAAGAAGTTCTTCAACTGGTATAGATGCTATCTCTTCGTACATCGGGTCTATATAATCCTTATTAGCATCTCCATCAATTTCAACAATCAGCAAGCGTCCGCGTTTTCTAAATTGATCTAAAATCAGATTTGTTGTAATCCTCGTTATCCAGCTTTTCAAAGCACCTTCCCGGTCAGATTTGAAAGAACCAATCTTGTCATTTATCTTAATCATTGCTTCCTGGAAAAAGTCCATAGCTTCCCCATTGTCTGCAGAGTACCTTTTACAGACAGACATTATCCATCCGGAGTATTTGTAGTACAACAGCCGGAAACCCGCTTCTTTATCCTTCTTGAAAGTCTCTTTGATTTCCCGATCTGTCGAAACAGCGACTTTTATCATTTACTGTTTGTTCACATATATGACGTCAAAATATAAGAAATCCGTCATTTATCGTATGTTTATTTGACGGTTTTTTGACTTTTTCTCGTCATAAAGCGTAGAGTACACATCAACAAAAATCAAACTAATATGTTCATTAAGCGTTTATTCTTATCAATGGCCTTTGTTATATTCCTATATGGGTGTTCTAAAGACTTCCTTGAGCCAGACGGCTTTGATTTTATTATTTCAGAGTCAGGGGAAGTAACCACTTCGACTGAGGAAGTTTCATGGAAAGAGTTTTCGAAAAAAGTTGACGGTCATGGATGGAAACAACAAAAATCCCTTGAAATACTTGATGATGGCACAACCAAAGCTCCAGACATAGTCGCAGGAATTGGTTACTACAACTTTTACTTTAAAAATACTGATATTACCGTATTTAATATGTCATTTCATTATTCGAAGGATACACGGCCAATTAAATTTGAAGACTCGTCTTTTTTTGTTTATGATAAAATACCCGTAAAAGTTCTTAAAGTGTCTTGGAATCATTTTTCTTGCATAATGCCGTTATATTTTAGGGATGTTAATAGAGATAGAATATTAGAACCCGTATATGGCTATGTCGTTTATGAAAAGATGAGTTCCTCCGAATTGAAAGACTTATTCAACAGGGAATGATAGCGATTTCTTGCTCAAAAAAAGTCGCTGAGACACGTGCTAATCAGAACAATAATCTTGACAGAATCCTTAGTGGAAAAAAGAGATGTTTATCTCAACTATTTTGAATAACAAAAAAAACGTTACAGCTACATCATCCTGTTCACCATCCCGTCAGGTCAACGGTACAAAGGCGAACTCGACATCTAGTTTTTTATTATAAATCAACTTTTTTCATGTTTTTGATGCAAGATTTTAAAAAATGTGGATTTAGTTAAATGAACATGATATATATCGTCTCAATTTAATTAATTTACAACCATGAAATCCTTTTTTCCCTTTTTTTCTTTCGGCGCTGTATCCCTGTTAATAATAATGGGCGGATGCAATAAAACTGACACTGCTCTTGAAGACCCCTCTCTTGATGTTTTCGAGAACGAGATTACAGTAAGGAGTCCCGAACCAGTAAATGAACTTTGGGAAATTGAGCTGACAAAGTCTCAAGAAAACATGGTGTCTGGGCTTAATCGTTTTGCTATCAGCCTATTTGATGCTCTCAATGTTGAAGCTGCAAAATCCAGTAAACAATCCTTTGTCTTTTCTCCATTGAGCGTGGCTCTTGATCTTGCAATGACCGCAAATGGCGTCAAAGGTCAGGCAAGGGAAGAGCTCTTCGATGCACTTAGATATACAGAAGACAATGTCTCTGAGTACAACGCATTTTGCAAATCAATTATCGAAGGACTGCCAGCAGTCGATCTTACCTCAAAAGTCAAACTGGCGAACGCCGTGATAACAGACTTCTCGTATCCTGTCAATGACAATTTCAAGACCATTATTGAAGATAACTACTATAGTTTAACAGAATCTCTTCCTTTTAATAAATGGGAACTGGTTAAGACAAGGATCAACAAGTGGGTTAACGACAACACGGAAGGGCTTATTCCTGCGATCGTAGGAGGGGATCGCTCCGATGCCGTCGCTTTTTTGCTGAACACCTTGTATTTCAAGGCAAGTTTAAGAGAACCATTCCTTGTTGAAAATACCACAAAAAAGACTTTTCACGCATATTCCAGGGATCTTCCGTTGGATTTTATGTACGGAGTCTTCGACCTTCCTTATTACTCTAACGACTATCTCTCGTCAATTAGGATACCGCTTGGAAGGCATAGTAAATTCGACATGTCCATCCTGTTGCCAAATGATAAAGGTAATTTATCATCTGTCTTTAACACTTTAAAAACTGACTATTCAGAGTATTCAAAGGATTTCACTTTAAAGTCAGTAAAAGTTACTGTTCCCAAAATCAAGACTTCATCGTCTTTCGGTCTGATTCCAACATTAAAAGAACTAGGTATTAATTCGATCTTTAATCCTTGTGATTTCAGTGCCATGTTGAAGACCCCGGTTCCTCTGCTAATAAGTTCAGTTTTGCATGACGCAGTCTTCTCTTTTGACGAAAACGGTGTTGAGGCCGCAGCCGTAACCGCAATGGGAGCCTCCGGCACTTCATCTGGGCAAGAACCTGATCTTGAGGAAAAAACTTTCTTTGCTGATCGCCCGTTCGTTTACCTGGTCAGAGAGAAATCCTCAGGAGTGATTCTATTCGCAGGGGTTTTCTGCGGAGATTAGGGATAAGGTCAAATAGACAGTTTTTCAATAGCCTCTAAAAAAAGGCCGGACCTTTGACGAGGGAGATTACATCCTTGTGAGCGGCAACCGCCTCTCTGATGGCAGCGTACCGGTGACCTTGAAGAAATTCTCAATCAAGGAAGGCCAGACGACGACCGTTGACCTGGTCATAGAGATCCCAGACAATAAACTCAGCGTGATCGGAGAGTTCGACTCAGAGACAAGATATTGGAAGACAGCTGGTTCCGAACCGGTATCCATCCTCTCTTCGACCGGACGCGGAGTCTATGTGGTCGGATTCCTTACCCCCCGCCACGAGCCATCAGTCCACGCTGTCAACGACATAATAGCCTCCAAGGACGGACTTGAGAAATGGGGACGTCCGATAATGCTCCTCACAAGCGAGGAAGGCTTGGGCTGGCTCAAGGAATATGCCTCCAGAATGCCATCCAACGTCCAGTACGGTATCGCTCCCAAGGAAATGCTTGAGGGCACCATGCCGAGAGTCATGATCGCCGACACCTTCAACCGGGTGTTCTTCAAGACCGAGGGTTACACCATCGGTCTCGGGAGCAGATCCTGGGCGCGTTGGGCAAGATGTAACCCTACTTCCTCACCAGGACTATGTTCCCCCCGGCGACTTTCCAGATATTCTTCCGGAAAACGCGGTATTCCTCATAGTCCTCCTTCGGGAATTTTCCAGGGTTATGCCTGACAGAAAGTTTTATCGTGACCTCACCGGTATTCTCTGGTGAGTTCATACTGTATTCGATGTGGCCGAATTTGTTGTCGAAAACGAAATCCCGCTCACCAGACTCCACCTCATAACCATCAGGAATCTTGATGGTTATGATATCGTTATCCTCCCATCCGGTCTTGAAATAAAGGTCGTTGTTCCTGATTCTGGTCGTCCTGTCCGGATAGTTTCTGAAAGGATCCGCAGGGACAAACAGTCTCATCCCTGTCTTGCTGGCATAAGTCGAAGCGGTAGCCTCGTACGATATCGAACAATGAGGCTTCGGACCTGGAGAATCGTCGATAGACAGATTGGATATTGTTGCCATCGGTACCGTAAGTCCATTTTTGACAAGGTCTGCCCGCTTGTCGGAAGACATCTTGGCCAGCTCATGGAAAGATTCCCAGTTATAGCCGCCAACCGTCTGCTCGACAATGGCTTGAGCGCTTCCGCCAGCATTCAAGGTGACCAGCGCTCGAAGGGTGTCGGTGTTTTCCGCGCTGTCAGGCCACGGCAGTCTGGTCACGTAAGACTCCCCTTTCTTGACGACAAGGGCATGGTTGCCTGCTATACCTCCGTGGACATATCCGAGAGGCACCTCCGGATCGGTACACTCGATCCAGAGCGTATCTCCCTGGACAGGAACGGACAAGATGGCATGATTGGTGGTCGCCAGGGAAGGGAAATCCGGAACAAGAGCGTCCGCGCCCATATCGATGATCACATAATCAGAAGGAATCCCGCAACAATCCAACATGGATTTCATATACCATGACAACGCCTTGCAGTCACCAAACTTGTTCTTGAACACGAAACCCGGATCGAGCGGTCTCAAGCCGCCGAGTCCGAGCTGTATGCTCACGTATCGGGTTGTCTCGCCCAGATACTTGTATATCCTTCCGATCTTTTCAAGGTCAGTGGCACAGCCTTCCGTCAATGTTTTTACTTTGTCCCTCAACTCCTCAGGAGGCCCCGGAAGACCCGCCGACAGCGACTCTATCCAATCCCCTATGGACTTCCAGCTTTTCCCGGAACCGGTATTCCCTTCATAGGAGAACTCGGAAGATGTGAAAAGGACAACCTTCAGACGCTCATTGGCAGGAGGGGAATTTGGTTCCGAGACCCCGGCCGGAAGGTTGCTGACGGTCCACTTGTAAATGAGTCCATCAGAAGTCTCCGACTGTTCGGGTTCAACACCCGGCATGTTCAGGGCCTTGTACGAGAAACAGTCTGAAGAAGGCACCTTAAGGGTATATGTCGCCGATTCAAGGGAGACTCCGCTCGCGAACGGAAGTGGCTCGAAAGGCACCATTCCAAGCACGGCATCGGTGTAGGATATCTCATACGAATATGTCACCGTGGCCGGATATGAATTGATCCCGGGAGAGAAGTAGTAGGTACCGTAACTGTCCGCGAGACCATCGGAGTACTCGGTGTATTCAAGATCGCTTCTCTTCAGTTTCCGAGGTTTCCCAGAGCCTTCGGTGACCTCTCCTGAAAAGGATTTCAGTTTGGTACGGCCATTATTGACATCACATGAGAACAAAGCGTACCTCGAATGAGCCTTGTCCGGAATCAATATGGTAAAAGAGCGAGAGTACGTGGCCCGGGTCGGGCCGCCGTATTCGAAGATGGCGTCGTTCCTCAAGAGCCTGGCTTCGGGAGGATTCTGGGCGGAAACCATCCGGACAAGGCAGACAGCCATCACTATCAGGAATACACTCTTTCTCATCTAGTTCTTTTTTATCACCACCTTCGCATTGCAAATCTCGGCGATTTTCGCGAAAAGCCTTCTCAAATCCTCATATTCCTCCGTAGTGAACATGACCTTTCCGACGTTCAGAGTAAGGCGTGCGGAGAGGCTGTTGTCTGTCACTTGTGTCAGGTACCGGAACGTTATCTCTCCTCCGCAGGCAGTAGCCTTGATGTTTTGGGGAGCGTCTTCGAAAGAGTACCCTTCCGGAACCATGACCATAACCTGCATCGTGGAATTGCCGGTCTGGTCAAACTCGACAGGAAGCTGTCGCACCTGCTGGTCAAAGGGATTCACACTCAAAAACTGGATGACCGTTGGATTGATGTAGATATGTTCACCGGCTTTCTGGGTCTCCATTGAAAAAGACACCTTGCTGGTCACATTCATCGTGCCAACTCCTTTGAATTCAGCGTCTTCCACCTCGATCTTGTGCTCTTTCTCAATATTCTCCTCTATGTACTTTTCCTCTGATTCGGCTTTGTGGAAAGCCCTGTTGAAGGAATACGCGTCCTGGTTTGTCATAACTTCGGTATACTCCCCCTTCAGGACGCCGGAATCCTCAAGTTTGACAACAATATTCATCTGGGTATTATTCTGAACCGGTGAGGACATATCAACCCAGGCGTCGGAACCTTGGCCAAAAATCCTGGCATTCTTTACAAGGAACTCCGGGGAGAGCACATCCAGGTCTGATTCCGTATCCCCAGCGTCAAGGAAATGGAATTTGCCTTCCGAGTCCTTTACCCTGACCACGAAGGTGCCGATCTGCTGGATAGTGGGAAAATAAGAAAGGCGGCCGAGGGACCTCGGGTTAAGCAGCATGATGTCCGTCTCGAAACCAGCGTCTTTCAGGGCAACTGAAAGTAGGTTATTGATGTCAGCCCTGTCGCCCGTTCCTTTCTTCAGCACGCTGGCAGGTGAGTCCGGAATCAGTCCGAGGCTACCGTCTCTCTTAACCTTGTCACGGACAAGATTCAGGATAGCCCTAATCTTTTCGACATCCGTAACATCCTCTGAGACTATGGCTTTCACCTCATCCTTCAAGGGATTCCTGGCGGCCTGATAGTCTCCGAGCTTGGATTCCCGCAGAGCCTTGTTCACATCGTCCCAACTATGGGAATACCTCTGGCTTACGTGGAGATCGGCCACATGCAGCTCTATTCCGGAAACCTCCGTCTGAAGCTTCGCCCTGTAATCCTCCAGGCACCAAACCAACGGCTCGTCCTTCAACGAAGGCACATTGTCATGGTCAGCTATGACTTGTTTGACCAAGAAACGCGCGCCACCGACACTGAAGAAGCCCGGCGCGTCCTTCTTGATCACGTTTATTGGAAAGCTGCCTTGGGTGCGGACATTGAAGCCTATGAATTCCGGCAAACTAACCTCCTTGTGGGAATGCAGAACCGGATAGTCCCGCTGGATATCAAGGTCGGGAATCCTGGATAACGACGTGGTGGAGAAAGTGTATTTATACTCGATAACACTCCCCTCACGTACTTCCGGGAGAGAGAACTTGACAACAGACAAGTCGGATGAAACCTTCTCCCTGAAAATATTCTTCTTCGACATCTCCGTCTTGACCAGCTTCCCGTCAACCATGTTGTAGGTGTTGGCCTCAACCCCCCTCACAGACTCAGACAGATCAGTGGCATTCACAAAAGGCACCTCAACATCAGCAAGTTCCACAGCGTCCTTCTTGAATATACGGATCCTGACATACACATCATAAGAAACTTCGAACCGGCTGGAATAACTGATATTCCCGTGATCGAATATGTACAAGGCACCAGCCTCTGGCTCAATAGGACATGTTGCCATCGAAACCTCCTCTTCGGAGACCTTACCAAACTTGGGATTGAATCCTTGGGCAGATGAGGAGAACCCAAAGGCGGCAAAAGCCACCAGCATTACAAAGAGTTTTCTCATATCTGTTGTTATTTATCATATATTGAAAGCCATAGAATCACCCTCGCTGAGGGAGATTTTTTTGGCAATTGGTTTGGATCTATCTTTGAGAAACAGGGAGTCGAGTCCCAAATATCCCTTGAGGACTTCCAACCTCACCGAAGAGGATCCAACCTCGCAGATGCCGAAAGCGCTGCCGTTGCTCCAGAAATATTTCCCGGGCTTGGAGGTGAAACTCATGGTCTTGTCAACTCCCGAATAGTGGAAACCGCTCAGTGCCAGAACCGCGGCCCAACTCGCCATGGAACGGGCATAATGCTTCCCGCACTCCGGCTCGTCGAAAGGATTGCGTTTAGCCCCGTCGAAACGGTCCCTGATAGCCTTGATGCATTTCAGTCCGTCCTCGACCTGGCCCCCGTAAATCATCCCGACGGCCGCTGAATATTCAAAGCCTGTCATCGCCTCTGGGAAATACGGTAACGGGACCTCAAGCCTCCCTTTCGGCCATGACGCGTCATTGCCTGTCGTGACCGTGCTGTTACCTTTTCCGGGAACGTTCATGATCTCCCAGTCCCGGATTTCGCCTCGGCCTCCGAGCGACACGGTTCCTGTACCGATCCCCCCAAGAGGAAGGGCGACCCGCTGGAGATGATCCGAATCATAACTTGTCAAAACCGGCCATTCAGATGGGACCCATCTTTGTGCCGCGAGAGTAACCGGGGCCAGCAACACGGCCAGAAGCAAGGCTTTTTTTCTCATGACTGACGGAATTATTATTCTGGAAATAAAGATAATAAAAAAATGCCGCCCAAAAAAAGGCGGCATTTTTGAACTCTTGAACCGGATTAGTCCTCGTCCTGCTCCTGGGCAGCGTACTCAGCGAGAAGCTTGGTCTGGACATCAGCAGGAACCTGCTGGTACTCAGCGAATTTCATCGTGAAGGTAGCGGCGCCACCGGTGAGGGAGCTCAGTGTGGTGGAGTACCTGTAAAGCTCAGCAAGAGGAACGCGGGCGTGGAGAATGGTGAATCCCTTGTCCATATCCTGGTTCATGATCATTCCCCTACGGCCGTTAAGGTCAGACATGCAAGGTCCGACGAACTCGTTCGGAGTGAGGATGTCAACGTTGTAGATAGGCTCAAGGATCTTCGGGCCAGCGTTACGGAAGGCCTCCTTGAAGGCGTTACGACCGGCGATGATGAAGGCGATTTCCTTGGAATCCACCGGGTGCATCTTACCGTCATAGACATAGACCCTGATGTCACGGGCGTAGGATCCGGTCAGAGGGCCCTCGCTCATCTTGTCGTTGATACCTTTGAGGATAGCGGGCATGAAGCCGAGGTCGATAGCACCACCAACGACGCAGTTGATGAACTCGAGCTTGCCACCCCACTCAAGGTCGTAAGTCTCCTGGGACTTGATGTTCAGGATGGTCTCTTTGCCATTGATCATGAACTTGTTACCAGCAGGCTCACCCTCGACGTAAGGGCAAACAAGGAGATGGACCTCACCGAACTGGCCGGCGCCACCGGACTGCTTCTTGTGACGATACTGGGCAGTGGCGACCTTGGTGATGGTCTCACGGTAAGGAACCTTCGGAGCAAGGAACTCGATGTTCTGCTTGAACTCATTGGTCATCTTCCACTTGACAAGGTTGATGGCCTGCTCGCCCTGACCGCTGAGGATGGTCTGGCGGAGCTCCTTGGAATATTCGACATTGATGGTCGGATCCTGGGCGGCGATCTTGTTCAGGGCCTCACCCACCTTGGCCTCGTCATTCTTGTCGACGGCCTTGACGGCGCAGCGGTAGCGGGCGTCAGGGAAGACCATGTGCTCGATGGCGTCCTGTCCGGGAGCGGCAAGAGTGACATCTGTCTTTCCATTCTTGAGCTTCATGACGCAGCCGATGTCACCAGCGGCGATCGAAGAGACCCTGTCTTTCTTGTTGATAGCATAAAGAGCGGAAAGGCGCTCTCCGTTGCCTGTCTCAGGGTTGACAAGATCGGCACCCTCCTTAAGGACACCACTCATCACCTTGAAGAAAGCGACATCACCGAGGTGCTGCTCAACGGAAGTCTTGTAGATGAAGAGGCTGACAGGACCAGCGGGATCACACTTGACCTCACCGCCTCCGATGGTCTTGGCGACAGTGCCGGCAGGTGAAGGAGCCACATTGACGACAAACTCCATGAGTCTCCTGACTCCGGCGTCCTTCCTGGCGGAAAGGCAGAAGACAGGCATGATTTCCTGCTTGGCAAGACCGGCGCTCAAGCCAGCGCGGATCTCGTCGATGGAAAGCTCCATTGTCTCGAAGTACTTCTCCATGAGGGCGTCATCACCCTCAGCAGCCTTCTCGACAAGTTCCATGTGCATCTCCTCAGCCTCATCAGCATACTGGGCGGGAATATCGCTCTCCTCGAACTTGCCATTGTCATCGGTGAAATGGTAATATTTCATCGTGATGACATCGACAATGCCATCAAAAGCAAGACCGGGGTTGACCGGGAACTGGGCAAAAACAATCTTCTTGCCGAAAGCTTCCTTGAGAGTGTCACGGGTGTGCTCCCAGTTGGCCTTCTCTGTGTCGAGCTGGTTGACAGCCACGATCACGGGCTTTTTGTACTGGTCGGCATAACGGGCGAAAATCTCAGTTCCGACCTCGACACCCTGCTGGGCGTTCACGGTCAGGATGGCAGACTCGCAGACTTTGAAAGCCGATATGGCACCACCGCAGAAGTCATCGGAACCAGGAGCATCGATGATGTTGAACTTAGTGTTCATGAACTCGGCGGAAAGCGGAGTCGCATACACCGACTTCTGGTTAGTCTGCTCGAATTCGGTGTTGTCGGAAACAGTGTTCTTTCCTTCCACCGTACCCCTGCGGTCTACCGCCTTGCCCTCAAAGAGCATGGCCTCGGACAACGTGGTCTTACCGGACTTGGAGCTACCGATCAGAACGACGTTGCGAATGTCTTTTGTTGAATATTCCTTCATTTCTATAAGTGATTAATTATGATTAATCTTTGGCTATTGGGCATATCCGGGCAAATTTAAGAAAAAAAGACCCATTAGCCAAACTTCGACCGATAAAAGTCCACAAGCTCCCGGCCACTCATGCCGATTTCCTTAGAAATCAATTGGTCAAGAACCTTTTTGTCAGCTCCGATCGCAGAGCAAATCTCATCGAAATCCAAGTCCAGGTACACCTTGTCCCTATCCATCGCCCGCTCGAAAGCGGCATAATCGTCCATTATCTTTTCCATGACACTTCTTTTTGCCGCGAATATGGGTGATAATAACCTGAAGTTTGCAATACCGGAGGGGGTATGAAGTGAATTTTTTCTGTTTTTTATCAAAATAGCATAATTCTTAATAACTTTCGGTTTGTAATACAAACCAATAGTTTACATAGAAGCCGATGCCCACTGACTATTTTTGCGAAACACAAACAGGCTTGAGATGGACAACGGCACCACACTGGATGAGACCCTTATAAGGGAGAATTTACGGAAGGCAAGAAACTCCCGTGGGCTGACGCAAGCCAAAGTCGCCGAAAGCCTTGACATCTCGCTGACGGCTTACCAAAAAATCGAGAGTGGCAAGACCCGTATCATCAACCCTCATTTCACCAAATGTGCGGACACCTTCGGGGTGTCGCTCTCAGAACTGGTGCTAGGCTACGAGCCGGTCAAAGACGCCCGGCAAACCCTCAACGACATGGAAGAATCGTACGGGGCGAAGATGATTGTGCAAGAAAAAGGCTATCTCCAGGAGATCCGTGAAAGGGATCAGGAGATTGAGCGTTTGAAAGAGGCGATCCAGGACAAGGACAGGATCATCTACAACCAGGAACTCTTGATCAAACACCTCACTGGCGAATCTTTTTGATTATATTCGCGTGAAGGATTATCTCAGGAATGTCACGCGGAAAATCACTTTTACCATACATGGAAGCCGGAAGGCTTGAAGCCGGTTGCGACGAGGCCGGAAGGGGGCCTTTAGCCGGTCCGGTCTATGCCGCCGCAGTGATTCTGCCGGAGGATTTCCACCATCCACTGCTGAACGACTCGAAACAGATGAGCGAAAAAGACAGGGACTTGCTACGCCCGATCATCGAAAGAGAGGCCGTCGCATGGGCGGTGGAAGCAGTTGAGGCAGAGGAAATTGACCAGCTGAATATTCTTTGGGCTTCTGTGACAGGAATGCAAAGGGCCGTTCTAAGACTCTCGCCGAAACCGGATTTTCTTCTTATCGATGGCAACAAATTCAGACCCTTCAAGGGTTTCGGATTCAACTCCTACCGGACTGTCATCCACGGCGACGCCACCTACGCTTCAATCGCCGCCGCTTCAGTCCTCGCGAAGACATGGAGGGATGAGAGAATGCGCGCGTTGGCGCTTGAATATCCCCAGTACGGATGGGACAGGAACTTCGGTTATCCGACACCGGAACACATCCAGGCGCTGAAGGAATATGGCCCAACCCCTTACCACAGACGCAGTTTTCACCCAAAAGCGCTTGAACCTTCGTTATTTTGATTATTTTTGCATAGATAAACCAGCCCGGAACCCTGAGTACTGCCGAAGGACCGGCTTATAACTTAATAAGAATGAAAAGAATCTTTTGCACCATCGCCGCCGCTCTGGTGATCGCCACGAGCGCGATGGCAGACGAGGGAATGTGGCTTCTGCCCCTCATCCAGAAACTTAACGCCGGAGCCATGAAGGATCTGGGCTGCAGGCTTACCCCTGAGCAGATCTACAGTGTCAACCACTCTTCCCTGAAAGACGCTATAGTCATCTTCGGAGGCGGCTGCACCGGAGAGATGATCTCCGATCAGGGCCTTCTGGTGACAAACCACCACTGTGGTTACGGCACCATCCAAGCCCTCTCCTCTGATGAGCACAACTACCTTGAGGACGGTTACTGGGCCATGAGCCGTGAGCAGGAAATTCCCGCTCCTGGACTTGCAGTAACCTATCTCGTCAGCATGACTGACGTCACCGATGCCATAGAAAAAGCTGAGGATCAGAACGCTACAAGAGAGGCTCTCCAGAAGGCCGCCCAGGACAGCAATCCAAATTGCAGGGTCTCGGTGACCTCTTTCTACAACGAGAATGTCTGGTACCTCATCGTCTACAAGACCTACACCGATGTCCGCTTTGTCGGCGCTCCTCCGGCATCAGTCGGAAAATTTGGTGGCGAGACCGACAACTGGATGTGGCCCCGCCACACCGGCGATTTCTCGATGTTCAGGGTCTATGCCGGAGCTGACAACGAGCCTGCCGCTTATTCCCCTTCCAACAAGCCTTATGTTCCCGCCCAGTCGCTGAAAGTTTCCCTCAAGGGTGTCCAGCAGGGCGACTACGCCATGATCATGGGTTACCCTGGCAGCACCCAGAGATTCCAGACCGAGGCCCAGCTCAAGGCTATGCTTGACCGTCAGGCTGTCTCGATCGACGCCAGGACCCTCCGTCAGAACATCATGTGGAAATGGATGGAGACCGATCCTTCAATCCGTCTGAAATACGCCAACAAGTACGCCGGCAGCGCCAATGGCTGGAAGAAATGGCAGGGCGAGAGGCTCGCGTTCAAGAACCTCGGAATCATCGAGAAAGAGCAGCAGAAAGAGGCTGACTTCATGAAGTGGGTCGGCAAGAACAAGAAGCGCCAGGCCAAGTACGGCGACGCCCTTGAGAAGATCAAGAATGGAGTCGAGGCCAACACCACAGCCCTTGACATGCAGCTGATCGGCGAGACTGTCGCCAACATCGAGCTCATGGGCTTCTCCAGCGGCATCCAGAACGCGATGGCGAGGAACCTGAGGAACGGTCAGGACTCTACCGCCGCCCTTGAGGCCGCTATAGCTTCCCAGGCAAAGAGGTATCAGGACTACTACGAGCCTCTCGACCGTGAGGAGGCCGCAGCGCTCATCAAATACTACCAGGCGAAGACCAAGCCCGAGTACGCTCTCGCCGGTTTTGAGAATGTCGACGTCGACGCCTATGTCAAGAACCTCTACGACAACAGCATCTTCACTTCTCCTGAGAAACTAAAGGCCGCTGTCGCTGAGAAAGGCTTCAAAGCCCTCCAGAACGACCCTGTGAACCAGCTGATGAACACCCTTCTGATGACCTATGCCAAGATGGGTCTGGGTGGTGGAATGGGCGGACGCCGTCCCGCCGGTGGCAACAACGGAGCCCAGGACATCAGGGAAGGATCCAAGGCCTTCACCGCCGGTCTTCTCGAATGGCAGAAGGGCAAGGCCACTTATCCTGACGCCAACTTCACAATGAGGCTCACCTACGGTAGCGTGCTGCCTTATTCCCCGAAGGATGCCATCATGTACAACTACTACACGACCCTCAAGGGTGTCATGGAGAAAGAGGATCCTGAGAACTACGAGTTCAAGGTTCCCGCCAAACTCAAGGAACTCTACGAGGCCAAGGACTTTGGCCAGTACGCCATGGCAGACGGCAACCTGCCCGTCAACTTCCTCACCAACAATGACATCACCGGTGGAAACTCCGGAAGCCCTGTCCTTAACGCTGACGGCGAGCTGATCGGCCTGGCTTTCGACGGCAACTGGGAGAGCATGTCCAGCGACGTGATGTTTGAGCCTGACCTTCAGAGGTGCATCTGCGTCGACATCCGCTACGTCCTCTTCATGATGGACAAGTTCGGCGGAGCCGGCTACCTTCTCAAGGAAATGAATATTGTAAAGTAAATGATTGAATCAGAGATTAAAACCTGGCTCCTGGAGGTGGTTCATCCCGCCAAAGGGAGCCAGAATATTGTTCAGTTGGGGATGGTCGATGCCATCTCCGTCGAAGGAAATAAAGTCACCGTCACACTCGCTTTTCCTAAAAGACGAGACCCGCTGGCTGAGTATCTTGTAGGAGCCACTAAGGCCACCATAATCCGGAATGCCCCCGAAGGGACTGAAGTAGAGGTCAAGACGATCGTCAAAGACGAGGCGCCGAAGAAAAAGCCGGGCCTTGACCTGGGACTGGAGGAACTCAACAATGTCCGCCACATCATCGGAATAGCGTCCGGTAAAGGCGGCGTGGGTAAGTCGACCGTGGCTGTCAACCTGGCCGTCGCCTTGGCACGTCTTGGCTATAAAGTAGGCCTTGCCGACGCGGATGTCTACGGCCCTTCAGTTCCGCTGATGACCGGGACGGAAAACGAGGTTCCAGCCGCTGAGGAAAACGGTGAAGGCAAGGAGGTTATCCTCCCGATAGAGAAATACGGTGTCAAATGGATGTCCATCGGCTACTTCGCCGAGCCTGGCCAGGCTCTGATCTGGAGAGGCCCGATGGCTTGCAACGCCCTTAAGCAGATGATCCTGCAAGTGCGTTGGGGAGTCCTGGACTTCCTCCTTATCGACATGCCTCCAGGGACAGGCGACATTCACATTTCCCTGGTGAACGACATTCCGATGGAAGGCGCGCTTATTGTCACCACCCCGCAAGCCGTGGCTCTGTCAGACGTCGAGAAAGGAGTGAATATGTTCCGCAACGAGAACATCAACCGCAAGATTTTCGGCCTGGTCGAGAACATGGCCTGGTTCACTCCTGCGGAACTACCTGAGAACAAGTACTATATATTCGGAAAAGACGGCGGCAAGGCGATGGCTGACAAGTACGGGATTCCGCTTCTTGGACAAATCCCGATCGTTCAGAGCATCCGTGAAAGCGGCGACTCCGGAGAGCCCGCCGCCTTATCAACCAGACCAGATGCCCTGGCCTTCATAGACCTCGCCCACTCGCTGGCCCAG
>ONUG01000113.1 GCA_900320965.1 uncultured Bacteroidales bacterium
CCAGGCTGGGGCGCTGACCACAATGATCAACTCCGCCTCCATCAATGGCATCCCTACTCATGCCAACAAAGAGCTCCTGACCGGCTGGGTCAAGGATGAACTCAATTGGGACGGTCTGATCGTGACCGATTGGGCTGATATTGACAATCTCTTTGTCCGTGACCATGTCGCGGCGAACAAGAAGGAAGCTGTCGCGATGGGCGTGAACGCCGGCATCGACATGATCATGGATCCCTACGATCCCGAGTGCGTCAACGTTATTGTCGAACTTGCCGAGTCTGGCGAGATACCCATGTCCAGGATCGACGATGCGGTGCGTAGGATTCTGCGTCTGAAAGTCCGTATCGGACTGTTCGACAATCCTCTTTGGGAGCATGACTACAAGGATTTCGGATGCGAGCGTTTCGCCAAGGAGTCTTATGCTGCGGCTCTTGAGTCCGAGGTCCTGCTGAAGAATGAGGGTGGTATCCTTCCTCTTAAGAGAACGGAGAAAATCCTTGTGACCGGCCCCAACGCCAACTCTATGAGGACTCTCAACGGTGGTTGGAGTTACACCTGGCAGGGCGATGCCGACACATTCGCCTCTGATCACAACACCATCCTGGAGGCTATCCAGAACCGTTTCCCGAAT
Source organism: uncultured Bacteroidales bacterium (assembly GCA_900320965.1). GTDB lineage: Bacteria > Bacteroidota > Bacteroidia > Bacteroidales > UBA932 > Cryptobacteroides. Next base: position 632 of record ONUG01000113.1, read on the forward strand.
GTCAAGTATGTCCCAGCCATTGAATATGACCAGGAATGGGGAGAGTGGCAGAAGGAATATGTCACAGGAATAGACGAGGCTGTCGCCGCGGCGAGGACTTGTGACGTGGTGATTGCCTGCGTTGGCGAGAACACCTATTGCGAGACCCCCGGCAATATGGACGACCTCAACCTGTCCTCCAACCAGAAAGACCTCGTAAAAGCTCTCGCGGCCACTGGAAAGCCGATCATACTCGTCCTGAACGAGGGACGTCCTAGGATCATAGGCGACATCGAGCCGCTGGTGAAAGCTGTTGTGGATGTGATGCTTCCCTCCAATTATGGTGGAGATGCCCTGGCGGCCCTCCTTTCCGGTGACGAGAATTTCTCAGGGAAACTTCCTTTCACATATTCAAAGCACATCAATTCTCTTCACACCTACGACTACAAAGTCTCCGAGCACCGCGAGACCATGGGAGGATCGTATAATTACGATGCCATTATGGATATCCAATGGCCCTTCGGCCACGGCCTGAGCTACACCACTTTCGGATATTCCGACCTTAGAGTTGTCATGCCTGGCTCTTCTGTCATCCCCGGCTCGACTGGGGATCTCATCCCCTTCACCGCCGATGACGTCCTGAAGGTCTCCGTCAAGGTCACCAATACAGGATCCCGTCCCGGTAAGGAAGCCGTCCTGCTCTACAGCTCCGACCTTGTCGCCTCCCTTATCCCTGACGTGAAGAGACTCCGTGGTTTCGAGAAGATTTCCCTCGAGCCCGGCGAATCGAAAGTCGTTGAGTTCGAGTTGCCTGCCAAAGAATTAGCCTTCGTTGGCGCGGATGGCAAATGGCGTCTCGAGAAGGGAGATTTCCGCCTTTCATGCGGAGGACAGGCCGCCATGGTCAGCTGCATTGAGACTAAAGTCTGGGATACGCCTAACATCTAGACCATGGACACAAGTCTGTTTAGGAAAGAGGTCCTGTCAGAGCTGGAAGGGGACATCCTGCCTTTCTGGCTCTCTTTGAGGGATCCTTCGGGAGGTTTCTACGGGGAAGTTACTTCTGACGGGAATGTCTTGGCGGAAGCTCCTAGAGGAGAGATCCTTAATGCCAGGATCATCTGGTCATTCGCCGCTGCCTACGGCTCTTTGGGACGGAAGGAATATCTCGAAGCCGCCCTTTATTGCCGCGACTGGTTTGTCTCCCATCTTGTTGACCATGATAATGGGGGAGTCTTCTGGAGCGTTTCTTTCGATGGGGCACCTCTTGACACCAAAAAACAACTCTATTCCCAGGCCTTCGCGATCTACGCTTTCAGCGAGCTGTACAAGGTGACTTCAGACAAGGATGACCTGGAAGTCGCCACAAAACTGTTCAACATCGTTGAGCGGAAGTTCAGGGATTTCGCGAATGGAGGTTATTTAGAGGCCCTGTCACAGGAGTTTTCTCCCCTGGATGACATGTCTCTCTCTGCCCATGACATCAACGCCGACAAGACGATGAACTCACACCTCCACCTGATGGAGGCGTACGCCAACCTCTATTCCGTCTGGCCGGACCCTTTCCTTCGGGAGGCCCTTATGGAACTGGTCAGGCTTACTTGTCAGAAGATAATATCGCCTTCTGGGCATCTGTACCTGTACTTCAAGAATGATTGGACCGTTATTCCAGGGGCCACCTCCTACGGCCATGACATCGAGACTTCGTGGCTTCTTCTTGAGTGTGCTGAGGCCTTGGGAGATCAGCGGTTGACCGAATATGTGAAGCCTTATTGCGTGGCTCTAGGCGCCGCGGGAAACGAGGGGCTTCTTCCTGACGGATCGATGATGTATGAGACTCTTGCTGGCGGATCCTCTGACCGCTCCCGTCAGTGGTGGGTTCAGGCTGAGACTGTTGTCGGCAATCTCTGGCTCTGGAAGTATCATTCTGACCCTGAAGGCCTTCCAAGGGCCCTCTCCTGCTGGAACTTCATCAAGACCCACCTTTTGGCCCAAGGCGAATGGTACTGGGGAACCTTGGCGGACGGAGTCACTCCGGATCTGGAGTCACCCAAAGCCGGATTCTGGAAATGTCCCTACCACAACACCCGCATGTGCCTGCAGGTCTTGAACCTTATTATTTCTTGATCGGGTAGAGCTTCAGCAGCAAGACGATAAGCAATGCGATAGCGGCCGGGAAGACCGAGAACAAGGCCCAGATCATTTGCTGGACCGATGCCTCATTGGTGATCGTGACAACTGTCTGGCCGGTGGCCGGATCAGTGCCTGATATGAAGCCTGAAAGACCGAGCAGCATCGCGACAAGCGCTCCCGAGATGGCCGAGCCGAACTTCTGGGCCATTGTCCCGGAAGAGAATATCAGACCTGTCGAGGATGTCCCGTTCTTCTGGGTGGCATAATCCGCCACGTCAGCGTACATCGACCACAGAAGGGGAGAATAGATTCCGATGCCGATCGAAGTGAGGATAACCATCGCAACCATCACCCAGATGTATTTGGGATCCATCGGGATGAAGAAGAAAGCGACGGAGGTCACAGCGCAGATGATGGCTGCCCAGTTGAAAGCCTTGCGTTTTGAGCCGACCCACTTCGTGAACTTCGGAGACAGGCCACCGAATATCATGCAGGTCACCTCTCCGAAGGTCATGAACACAGTGTAGTTGATGATGAGTCCAGAGACTGTGACATCTCCGTGGAGGCAGTATTCCAGAAGATAACCGGCCACGGCATAACGGAATCCGTTGAAGAAGTTCGTGCAGATGCCGATGAGCGTCAGGTAGATCCACGGTTTGTTGCGGAAGAGGTCGGCGAATGGCTTGAAAGAGAATTTTTCCGCACGGATGGGCTTCAGGCGCTCTTTCGTGAGAAGGCCGCAAGCCAGAGTTCCGAGAGCGGCGATGCCGCCGAGAATCGCTCCGAGGACAGCATATTGGTGAGCGGGAGTGCCTCCGACCATTTTCTGCAGATACGGGAACGAAAGAAGGGTTACAAAGCCCATGGCGTAGGCTCCCACCATCCTGTAGGAAGAGAACTCGTTCTTTTCATTGTCGTCATCGGTCATCACTCCGAGCAGGGATCCGTACGGCACGTTCACAGCGGTGTAGACCGCCATCATCAGAAGGTACATGGAATAAGCGTAGACGCGCTTGCCCACTGGACCTAGATCAGGCGTGTAGAGCAGAAGGGCGAAGACAATCCCTAGCGGGATGGCCCCGAAGATGAGCCAGGGCCGGTAGGTCCCCCACCGGGACTGTGTCCTGTCTGCCAGGGCACCCATCATTGGGTCAGTGATGACGTCGAACAGGCGGGCGACAAGCATCAGGGTGGCTGTGTCAGCCACGGTCAGCCCGAAGATATTCGTGAAAAACAAGGGGAATGCGATGGACATCACCTTCCAGGTGATTCCGCCGGCAGCCGCGTCTCCGAGAGCGTATCCGATTTTTTCTGAAAGTCTGGCCATGAATATGTGGTTAGGTATGAATGTTATTTGCCGGCTACAGCCTCGAGCTCGCTGGCCAATTTGTCAAGCATTACAGTGCCGAAAACGATCTTGCCTTCCGGGTCGATCAGGTACATCGAAGGGATCCAGTTGACTTTGTAATCCTGCGAGACCTGGGTCTCTTTCCATTTGGCCAATGGACTGACATGGCACCATCCGAGGCCGTTCTCGTTGATGTATTCCGTCCATTTGTCTTTTTCAGTGTCGAATGAGACCCCGACGAAGGCGACTTTATCGCCATATTTCTCCCACAACGCTTTCACTTCGGGAGCATCCTTCCTGCAATCCGGGCACCAGGAGGCCCAGAAATCCAAAACGACGTATTTGCCACGGAAGTCGCTCAGGGCCACTTCTTTACCTTCGGGAGTCTTAAGGGTGAACGCTGGAGCTTCGGTCCCTTTTGACAGCATATCTTTGGCGTACTTGGCATCCAGGTCTTCATTGGCTTGCTCTGTGGCGGTGGGTTCTGCCGCATTTTTCTTAGGCGCTCTCTTGCAAGAGGCAAGTACCAGGATCGATGCTGCAAGGGCGACTCCGGCTATTACTTTGACTAGTGGAATACTGAGTTTATTCATTTGTTTGTCTTTTAATTACCGCTAATATACTATAAAAACTCAAGAAAATACGGTATGTTTAAAAGATAAAATCAAGACTTGATGAGAACCGTTAGTAGATGGCTTTCTTTCTTCATCGCCCCGTCGCTCCCTTTGGTTGCCTCAGGGTCAGCTAAGATCAGTATTCATCAATGGAAAGCTCCGTGCGGAACTTGTCCAACTGCCGTTGAAGCCTGGCGATGCGGCGTTTGTAACGCTTGTCACCATAAAGGTTCGTCATCTCGGAAGGATCCTTACGGATGTCATAGAACTCCGAATAATCTCCCTCAGACCCACCATAGAAATGGATGAGCTTGTAGCGCTTGTCTGAGACTCCGTCGTGCTTGAGAACATTGTGCTCGGAAGGGAGATCGTAGTAGTGGTAGTACATGTATTTCCGCCATTTCCAGGGCTCTTTTCCGCCTTTCTTGATGACCGGCAGCAGAGACCGTCCTGACATCTGTTCAGGGGCATCCACTCCGGCTACATCCAAGTAAGTCGGGGCGAAGTCGATGTTCTGGATGAAGGCGTCAGAGACTATCCCGGCCTTCCCTCCAGGGTAGCGGATGATCAGGGGAGTCCTGTACGATTCCTCGTACATGAACCTCTTGTCGAACCAACCGTGCTCTCCCATGTAGAAGCCCTGGTCAGAGGTGTAGACCACTATCGTGTTGTCCGCAAGACCGTGAGAGTCAAGATATTCCAGGATCTCTCCTACAGAGTCGTCAACTGAGCGGATGCAGCGGAGGTAGTCTTTGACGTAACGCTGGAACTTCCACTCCAGAAGAGCCTCTCCCTCAAGGCCGCTCTCAAGCATCGCTTTGTTCTTCGGACCATAGGCGGCCTCCCACTTTGCCCTGGTGACAGAGTCCATCCTGGAAAGCCCCCATTCGAGCATTTGCTTCGTATGGGGAGCCCTGGTGGGCTCTTTGTCCAATTCCCCGACTTTGAGGTCATAGATCATGGTCATGTCCTTGTCGATGCTCATGAGCTGGTCCCTTGCGGCTTGCCCTCGCCCTGAATAGTCATCATGGAAGTTGTCCGGGAGAGGGAAGGTGACATCCTCGTAAAGGTCCAGGTATTTTATGTCCGGCAACCAGTTACGGTGAGGAGCCTTGTGGTGGACATAGAGGCAGAAAGGCTTGTCCTTGTCTCTCTCCTCAAGGAACTCTATCGCGTGCTTGGTGACGAGGTTCGTGGCGTAGCCCTCTTCCTGGAGGTACTGCCCGTTCGAGAGATGGCTCTTCAGCACCGGATTATAGTACTCACCCTGGCCTCTGAACACATAGAAATAGTCAAACCCCTTTGGCTCGCATTGCATGTGCCATTTGCCGATCATCGCTGTCTGGTAGCCGCCTTGGCGCAGAAGCTCAGAGACAAAGGTGACCGTGGTGTCAATCCCTTTACCCAGAGTCCTTTGGCCGTTCTGGTGGCTGTAAAGGCCAGTCATCAGGCAGGCACGGCTCGGAGTCGAGAGGGAGTTCTCCACGTAGGCCCTGTCGAAACGTATTCCCTCTTCAGCCAGGCGGTCCATGTTAGGTGTCGGTGCCTGACGACTCAACGGGTGTCCATAGGCGCTGATGGCCTGGAACGCGTGGTCGTCAGTCATGATGTGGATGATGTTTAGCCTTTTGCCCTCATTTTTGTCTTGGGCCAAAGCTTCTTCTGGGGTAATCGTTCCAGGAAGGGAGGCAAGCAGCAATGCCCCCGATATCGCCAATGGATTCTGTCTCATAAGGATTGTATTAATGAGTGTTCTGTGAAATAACTATGTCTAATCACTGCCTGTCCCTAGCGGCGCAGAGGGAATTCAGCGATGCGAAGAGTGGTACATCCGTACGGGATAAGCTCTATGGTTTCAGCGGCGCCTATGTCCGAGCCTGACTCCTTGAAATAACCGACCGGGCCTACATTGCCGCCTGCCGCCTGCCATCCTTCGATTCTCACGGCTTTCGCGAATATGCTGACCGGAGCGGTTTCCAGCGACCAAGGATAAGCGCCGTCGTCTGGCCGGGTGACGACAGAGAAGGCGGTCTCAGGATTAGCCAGGTCTCTCTGGCGGAATCCGTAATTCCAGGGGGTTGTGGATGTTACCTCGTAGCAGAAGGGACCATAGCCGAAATCTTCCGGGAATACCTTCTTCTCCCATTTCTCATTCATCTTCAAGGCATACACAAGCGGTCCGCGCTCGACGACCAGCGCTCCATCGTACCAGGAACTGGTTGTGACCTCCATAGGGAACGATAGGGTGACAGACTCTCCCTTTGTCCAACGTCGGTTAATTCTCACGGTTTCTCCAGCTTTTGGATGCATGGTCGTGCCGTCCGGGAGGGTGACCAGCGCTTCCTTGCACCAAGAGGGAACACGGAAATGCAGAGGGAAGAAAGCGGATTTCACCTTCTTTTGAGCGAAATCGACCGTAAAGCGGACTTGGCTGTCGAATGGATAGAACGTGTCTTCTTTGATGATCGCGTCAACCGACTCTCCTACGCGAGCGTGGACTTCGGACGGGGCGTAGACAAGGGCGGCCAGTCCACCGTCGGCTGTGGCGTACCAGAGGTTTCCGACAAGCTTAGGCCAAGCCTGGTGCATGTTGCATGTGCAGCAGGGATAACCACCTAGCAGACTGAAGACCACATCTGTCCCAGAATGGTCGGTCATGAATGGGTGAGGCTCGACGGTACAGGCGATCTGGTTGGTCTGTTGGAAATACTGGCGGGCGTCGAATGCATCTGTCGCCTGGGTGGGCAAAGCATTGAAAGCGACTCGCTCAAGATGGTCGGCCCACGACAGATCGGAGCCCCTGACTGGATCGCCGAGGTGTATAGGCTCGTCACCCGCCCACAAGCCGGTTGGGAGGCCGATTGTCGAACGGATTGTCTCCATAGCGTGTTTTGGGGCATCGAGATCCTGCGACTGGTGCGACTGCTGCCACCAAACGATAGGCGTCTTGAATCCCTGTGCGAGATTGACGCAGTGGACGGAATATTGTCTGCGGAACACATCGCCGGCTGTGAACATGGTGGTGAAGTCGACCGATTGGTCATGGATCAGTTTCGCCAGGTCAAGAAGGAACTCCTCCCCAGTCAAATTGTAGAGCCAATAGATTATCCCCAGGTTGTCGGAATAACGCCATTCACCCCAGAATGACCAGTGACCGATCGGATGTTCGGGAAGATGGGCGGCTTGATAGCGGAAATAGGAGAGCAGGACCTTTGGCACGCGAGGATCACCAGTCGCCGAATAGTATTGCTTCAAGATCTTCAGGGCCACCATCTTTGGCCACCAGTCTTCGGCGTTGTCTCTCTGGAGTCCACGGACGTACGGCCGGTCCACCGAATTGCCGATGTAACCATCTTCACGGGCAGTGGTGATCATAGCTTCAGTCCATTTGAGAGCCTTGGAGATCAGTTCTTTGTCATCTAGGATGTAGGCCAGCGGCAGAAGGCCGTCGATCCAGTAGGGACCGCGCTCCCACGTGTCTCCTTCTCCACCGAGCCAAGCATTGTTGTCTCCGACAACTTCGCCGTACACTTCGTCCAGGTGTCCTGTCAGCCCGTCGCGCATCCGTTCTAGCTGTCCAAGCATCCAGCCGCGAGGACGAATGGCTCCCAGAGGAAGTTCCGCATATTGGACTGGCTTGAGTGGATGGCGGTTGAAGACATAGTCCTGGGCAAATGCCTCGGACATCGCAGGAATCAGTAGGAGAATCAGAAGGAACTTTTTCATCGGATATTTCGTTTCAGTGTTTATCTGATATAGTCTTCCCAAATATACGAAAATCCTATGACGTGCACTATTAATCCGTTGAAAATTGTTGTGAAGGCCCAATACGAAAAACCCCTCCAGAGATGCCTCTGGAGGGGTTTTAACGTGCTCTGTTAGGGACTCGAACCCTAGACCCGCTGATTAAGAGTCAGCTGCTCTACCAACTGAGCTAACAAAGCATTTTAAAGAACGTGGCTCTTTTGTGAACCGTTCGGGGCTCGAACCCGAGACCCCAACATTAAAAGTGTTGTGCTCTACCAACTGAGCTAACGATTCTTTCCAGTCAGTCCGGATCATTTCCGGAACGGGACTGCAAATTTATATCCTTCGAGGGAAAAAACCAAATATTTCGAACTTTTTTTAAACTTTTTTAGTCTTGTCGGGGTGAATGGCTGAATATTCCTTGATCATCTGCTCTTCGCTGATGGGGCATACGAGCACGTTCCCATCTTTTACGGCGACGATGTAGTCCTTGAGGCCCGAAACCACGACTGTCCTGGCATCTTCTGCATGGATGAGGCATCTCTCGCAACCGAACAGCCGGATGTCCTGACCGATGACTTTGTTGTCACCTTCGATTGCTTTGGCCGCGCCTCCGTCCGGTACGGGATCCTCCTCAGGCATGGGAATATGTTCCTTTATCGAAGAGAAGCTTCCGAGGTCAGACCAGCCCAGATCGCTCGCGATCACATGAATATCCTTGGATTTCTCCATGACAGCGTAGTCGATGGATATCTTCTCGCAAGTCGGGAACAACTCGTCCAAAGTCTCTTTTTCTTTCCATGTTCCGAATGATGCCGCGATCCGATCCATTATCCCGGCGATTTGCGGCGCATGGGTTCTCAACTCGGAAATAATTGTCTTGCAGCTCCATACGAATATTCCTGCGTTCCAGAAATAGTTCCCGGCCGACAAGTAAGCCTTAGCTGTCTCTATGTCTGGCTTTTCCTTGAATTCCATGACTTTGACGATCTCGTCGGGCTTTCTCTCCTCCGCCTGGATGTAGCCGTAGCCGGTCTCCGGCCTTGAAGGCTCTATGCCAACCGTGACTATATTGTTTGTCCCCTCTGTGAAGTTCAAGGCTTTGCGTATCGCCGCGGCGAACTTCTGCACATTTATGACAAGGGCGTCCGCCGGAGTAACGACTATGTTGGCGCCAGGGCTTTCGGCATGGATCTTCCAGCAAGCGTAGGCTATGCAGGGAGCCGTGTTCCTGGGCTCCGGCTCGGCCAGAATGTGACTCTTCGGAATCTGGGGCAGCTGCTCCCGGACTATGTCTACGTAAGCCTCGGAAGTCACAACCCAGAAATTACTCAGCTCACAAACCGGGCTGAATCTCTCCAAAGTCATTTGTATCAGGGTTTTCCCGATCCCCAAAAGATCGATGAACTGCTTTGGCTTCTCGGGAGTACTGACCGGCCAGAGGCGGCTTCCAACACCGCCGGCCATAATGACAACATGTGTGTTCATATTCGTTTTTGGTTATTGTTCCGGATGTAAATTTAGGAAAAAAGGTGGATATAAACGGATTATTTTGTAAATTGGCATTGTCAAAACAACAAAGCATGTTCTTTTACCACTTTAATAACAACGCATTATGAGAAAGTACATCGCTGAATGCATCGGGACCTTCGTCCTGACTTTCCTTGGCTGCGCGACAGCAATGTTCGTGGGCTGCGGCACTCCTGCCGGCCTCTTCGCCACCGCGGCGGCCTTCGGTCTTTCGGTTATCGCCATGGCTTACACCATTGGCGGAATCTCCGGTTGCCACATCAATCCCGCCATCACCCTCGGCGTCGCCCTTTCCGGCCGTATGAGCTGGAAGGATGCCTGTGGCTACTGGTGCGGCCAGATCATTGGTGCCATCATCGCTGGAGCTTGCCTCCTTCTCTTCGCCAATGTGATGACCCAGCCTGGTGCCGCTTTCGCTGGTGCCAACCCCGCTGGACTTGGTACTAATGGTGTCGCCGGAGCCGGTGGTGTCGGTGGAGCGTTCCTCGTCGAGGTCGTGGCTACCTTCCTGTTCGTCCTCGTTGTTCTCGGAACAACGGACAGCAAGGTCGGCGCTGGCAACTTCGCCGGATTGGCCATCGGTCTCAGCCTCGTGCTGATCCACCTCGTGTGCATCAACCTGACCGGAACATCTGTCAACCCTGCCCGTTCGATCGGACCTGCCCTCTTCGCTGGCGGAGACGCCCTGAAGAACCTCTGGGTCTTCATCGTCGCCCCTCTCGTTGGTGGAGCCCTCAGCTCTGTCGTCTGGTGCGCTATCGCTCCCAAGGAGGAGAAGTAGTCATTCATTTTGTGATCCAAGGCCGGCCAGTTAGCCGGCCTTTTTCGTATTAATAAAGAAATAGTTGCCGAGTGAACAGATAATTTATTATATTTGAGCATGTTCGAGAAGATTGTATCCGCTATTAACAACGTTGTCTGGAGCCCGGCTCTAGTGGTCCTGCTAGTCGGGGCCGGATTGTATTTCTCCATCCGAACCCGTTTTGTCCAGCTACGGCGATTCGGCCTCATGACCCGTCTCCTTTTCCGGAAGAAGGATAAGGATACCGCCAACAAAGGAGTCTCATCTTTCGAGGCTTTCTGCATCGCGCTGTCCGGAAGGGTAGGCACCGGGAATATCGTCGGAGTCGCCACAGCGATAGCCCTGGGAGGTCCAGGGGCAATCTTCTGGATGTGGATAATC
>ONUG01000108.1 GCA_900320965.1 uncultured Bacteroidales bacterium
CAGCACCGATGATATAAACGGCTGCCTTGCGAGTGATGACCTTTTGGGGAAGCTTTCCCGGAATCGTCTCAGAGACAGGCTTGTAGATGTCTCCTGCTCCGGTCACTCTCATCGCCTGGTAGACGTAGGAGCGTCCTGAAAGGGGATCCCTTATGGCTCCTCCGAGGCAGGTGGCGGCACCGCCGAAAGGCTCGATCTCGGTGGGATGGTTGTGAGTCTCGTTTTTGAACATAAGGAGCCAACGTTCTGTGGTTCGACTCCGCTCACCAACCGGTTCCTGAGCGGAGTCGAAGGACACATCGACGTCAATGAATATGCTGCAGGCGTTGTTCTCCTCGCTGACCTCCATGTCGTCGAGTTTGCCGGCCTTCTTAAGATAACGGGCGCCGATTGTGGCCATGTCCATGAGATTCAAACCCTTGCCCTCACGGCCGAGTTCCCCGCGCATCTTGAGATACAGATTCAAGGTGCCGTCTATGTCTTCCTTGATGAAGGAATCTTCGACTTTGAGATCCTCCAGTTCTGTGGTGAAAGTCGTGTGACGGCAATGATCGCTCCAGTAGGTGTCCAGAATACGGAGTTCGGTCTCGTTGGGATCCCTTCCCTCTGAAGTGAAGTAATTCCTGACCTCCTTGAGATCATCCTCGTTCATGGCCAGCCCCATCTTCTTGCAGTAAGAAGACAGATCGGCGTCGGTCATGTTCCTGAATCCCTCAAGCAGAGGAACTTCCTTGACGGCGGCATGCTCTGTGTCGGAGAGTTTCGAGAGGTCTTTCTCGCGTGACTCGACGGGGTTTATGACATATTTCCGGATCTTCTCAAGAACATCGTCTGAAGCGCTGTCATCAACGATAATGAGCTTGGAGCTCTTGATGTTTATCTCCGCTTTAGGATCAATCAGGTGGACACAATCAACCGCTGAAGCGGCCCTCTGGTCGAACTGTCCGGGTAAGAACTCGACAGCGATGTACTTCGCTCCATTCAGATCGACATCATCCATTACCTGGTCCGTGACGATTTCTCCGAAGACACTGTAGCGGCTTTTCTCAAGCAGCTCAGGGGAGAAACCGAACAGATCATAAACATTCAGAAGCCTAAGAGTCTTTAGCTTCAGCTGAAGGTTCTCGTTAAGCTCTGACAAGAGGCTTTTGGCCTCAACCTGGAATTCAGGATACTTTTCTACGAAGATTCGGAAGTCGCTCATTTACAATTGTTATTTAATTGAAGTCGAGTTTTAGAATTTAGGCACGTCAAAAACCTGAGGAAGAACCATCGCGTCTTCCTTGAATTCTGTGACGACATTGGTCACTTTCATTCCCATAGCCTCGGTCTCGGTCTTCATGGGTAATCCCTTGTAGACCCAAAGCTTGGCGTTCGCGCTGATCTCTCCTGAAGTTGTCACCAGGGTGTAGACCGTGCAGTCATAGTCAAGGACTTTTTCCTGCCCGACTTCCTCAATTTTGAACTTTTTCCTTGTCTCTTCATTGAGATCCAGGAAGTTCGGCTGGTCTCCAGGGTTTATCTCGACCTCCTGAACTTGTTTCATGGTGTAGTTGACATTCCAGGTCTTGCCTTCTTTACTGATAACGCCACTCTCCATTGTCCCCATTCCGGGAACCTCAACCTTGGCTTTCTGGCACTCTTTGGCACCATATTCATCGATGTAAATAGTAGATTCCACAGCCTGTCCCATAACCTCGGTGGCAAACTTGGCGATAGCGGATTTGAACCCGTATTTCTTTACGGGAGCCTTTTCCTGGGCCGAAAGACCCACAGCGACCAGCATCAGCAGGCTGGCGAGAATAGCTTTTGCTTTCATGATAAATCTGTTAATTGGTCGTTTTATTTGTTCTCCGCCGCCTCGACGGCTTTGAAATACTTGTAGGAGTTGACCTTCAGCTCTCCGGCGGCGGGCTCGTCAAGGACGACGATGCCATTCTCATGGAGCTGCAGGGCTGAGAGCGTAACATAGTGGCTGACAGAACCTTCCACAGCCTGTGCGACGACTCTGGCCTTCTTGCTTCCGAACGCCAAGATGAGGACTTCCGCAGCTGAGCACACTGTGGCTACTCCCACGGACATGGCCTGCTTCGGGACCAAGCTTGTGTCGCCTCCAAAGAAGCGGGAGTTGACCTCGATGGTGTCCTGGGTCAAGGTCACCACCCTGGTCCTTGAGTTGATGGAAGAGAAAGGCTCGTTGAAAGCAAGGTGGCCGTCTTCTCCAACGCCTCCGAGGAAAAGGTCGATCCCACCTGCGTTGACGATGGCTTTCTCATAGTCAGCGCACTCTTTGTCAAGGTCGGGAGCATTCCCATTTAGGATGTGGATGTTTCCGGCCGGGATGTCGATCTTGTCGAAGAGGTTCTTGTACATGAAGCTGTGGTAGCTCTCCGGATGTTTCTCGGGGATCCCGACATATTCGTCCATGTTGAATGTGATGACATTCTTGAAGGAGACCTCACCGGCCTCGCACATGCGGGCGAGTTCGGCGTAGGTGTCCAACGGGGTCGATCCGGTAGGAAGTCCAAGGACAAAGGGATCGTCAGTTATCTCTGCCTTGGCTTTGATCGCCGCGGCAATGTGGTGAGCCGCCCAAATGGAGGCTTCTTTCTTTGTGTCTCTGATTATTACTTTCATGATTATCAATTATTTCAATCTTAAGAAAACTTCTATCGCCTGGTACTCGGCCATTCCTAACTGGTCGTAGAGCCGGGCTGTGTTCTGGGTACGTTCTTCCGCTCTCTGCCAGAACTCTCTCGGGTCGTCTCCCGGGAACGGGACAATGTCCTTCTGGGAAAGATGGCGGAATATGGCATGGCGTTTCTCGACCACTTCGTCGGGGCTGAGTGGCACGGCCATGTCAACCCTCCAAAGTTCCCATTCCATCCAAGCGCCCCTGTAGAGCCAGATGGTGGTGTTGTCAAGCCAGTCATTTCCTTCTTCCTTGAGCTGCTCGATCGCCTCAAGTGCGGCTTCTGTGCAGACCCTGTGGGTCCCGTGAGGGTCAGCGAGGTCTCCGGCCATGTAGATCTGGTCAGGATGGATCTTGACTATGAGGGCCTTGATTATGTCCAGATCAGCCTGGGTCCTTGGAAGCTTAGTGACGCCACCGGACTCGTAGAACGGGAGATTCAGGAAGTGGACATTGGTGTTGTCGTTCAAGCCGAAGCTGCGGTCAGCTCCCCTGGCCTCACTTCTTCGTATCGCGGCCTTGATAGCCAGCAATTCCTTGGGTTCCGGCTCTCCGGGTTTCTTGGAGTCGATGATAGCCTTGATCTCCTCGAACCGGTCGCCGAAGCCGAGTTGCATAGCCGCATCCAAATGTTGCAGGACGACATCGTCATGGACGGCCAGGTCTCCGGAAGTCTGATAGGCCACATGCACATCGTGACCTTGGTGGACCAGGCGGATAAAGGTGCCTCCCATTGAGATGACGTCGTCGTCGGGATGGGGAGAGAAGATCAGGACCTTCTTGGGGAACGGTGTGGATTTGACCGGTCTTGTGGAGTCGTCAGAGTTAGGCTTGCCACCCGGCCAGCCTGTTATCGTGTGCTGGAACTCATTGAATACATCGATGTTGATCTTGTCAAAGGGACCGAACAACTCAAGAAGCTCGCCAAGGGAATTCTCGAGGTAGTCTTTCTGAGTCAGCTTGAGGATCGGCTTGTTTACTTTGCCGCAGAGCCAAACGACCGCCTTGCGGATCAGCTTGGGAGTCCAGTCGCAAGGGCCGACTGTCCAAGGTGCGACGGTCCGGGTCAGCAGGGAAGCGGACATCTCATCCGTGTAGAAGCTGATGTTGTCGTGCCTCTGAAGGAATGTCGCCGGGCAGGCATTGTCTATCGGACCTTCGACGACACGCTGGACCACGTCTGCCTTGTCCTCTCCCCACGCCATGAGGACGATCTTACGGGAAGTCATCATTGTCCCGATACCCATGGTGATGGCGGACTTGGGCGTGACCGTCACGTCTCCGTTGAAATTGCGGGCCTGGGTCTTTCTTGACTGGTAGGACAGAGGAATAAGGCGTGTCCTGCTTTTCTCGGCGCTTCCAGCCTCATTGAATCCGACCTGGCCTCCTTCGCCGACTCCGATCACCAGGAGATCAAGGCCTCTGGCGGTCTTGTCAAACTCGGCGCAGTAGTCAGAGACTTCTTCTTGCGGGACAGTCCCGTCGGGAATATGCACATTCTCCGGCTTGATGTCCACAAGGTCCAGAAACTCCTTATGCAGCCGGTTGTTGCGGCTCTGAGGGGAATCTTTCCCGCAGGGATAATATTCGTCTATTGAAAAGACTTCGGTATTCATGAAGGAGACTTTTCCCTCTTTGTTCAACTCGGCTAGTCTCCTGTAAAGCAAGGAAGGGGTGTTTCCTGTAGTAAGTCCGAGTTTGAAGGGTCTAGGAGTTCTGTCCTCCTCGTGTTCATTGATGGCGCTGACGATCATCTGGGCGACACTCTCGCTTCCGGACGCGACATCGTCGAAAATCTCAGTCGTGATCCTTTCGTGGGAGTGCAGAATACCTTTAGGCAGATCCTTCGCGATCAGTCCGCCGTCTTTCGGTAAAGAGAAATGTTTCACTCTAAAGTTGATTGTAGTTGATTTCGAATGTGTTGCCATGCTCAAGGTCTCCATAGGTCATGCCCTTCTTCAGCCAGTTGTAGCGCTGCTGGGCGGTGCCATGGGTGAAAGACTCGGCGACCACATAGCCCTGAGCCTTTTTCTGGAGGTAGTCGTCACCGATCTTTGAGGCGCAGTCAAGAGCTCTCTCGATGTCACCGGGCTCGATTGAGCGGAAACGGGCGTTGTCGTTGTTGGCCCATACTCCCGCATAGTAGTCGGCGAGGAGCTCAAGGCGCACGCTGTACTGGTTGGCAACGGCCTTGCTGGACTGGCTCATCTTCTGGTGGGCCTTTCCAAGGGTTCCGAGCAGGTACTCAACATGGTGCCCGATCTCATGGGCGATGACATAGGCGTAGGCGAGGTCTCCGTCGGCTCCGATCTGCTGCCTCATAGTGGAAAGGAAGCTCAGGTCGAGATACACGGTCTGGTCCGCGGAGCAGTAGAAGGGTCCCACCTGGGAATTGGCCGTGCCGCAGCCGGAAGATGTTGTTCCTGTGTAGAGGACCATCTTCGGGGGCTCATACTGGTAGCCGTATTTGGCGAACTGGGCAGTCCAGATGTCCTCTGTTCCGGCGAGGATCTTCTTTGCGAATGAGGCGAGTTCCTGCTCCTCCTCGGAGAAGGTAACGTCTCCGGTCTGCTCGGTAGTCTGCATGCTCCCGGCCTGCTGGAGCACCTGTGTGGGGTCTCCTCCGAGAAGCATGACTATCAAGGCGATGATGATTGCGCCTCCTCCGAGGCCACCGGCAATCGCTCCACCGCTCATTCCGCGGCGGTCTTCTACATTAGTGCTTTCGCGTCTTCCTTCGAGTCTCATATTGTTGATGTTTTTTAGATTGTTCGTTTTGATATATCAAAAGATATATCATCTTACAAATATAAGGAGTTTTTCTGTCAATAGGAACACTGTCCCCATCCTTTGGATGGGTCCAGATAACTTTTGTCCAGACATTTTGTATTTTAAATGAAAATAGATAAATTTGCAGTCCATCCGTTTACTGCCCGAATGGCGGAATTGGTAGACGCGTTGGACTCAAAATCCAATGTCCTTTAAAGACGTGCCGGTTCGAGCCCGGCTTTGGGCACCCGACCGAAGTCTCCCGTATTATTGGGAGACTTCTTCTTTTTGTGCCCTTGTAACTGCTTGGTTTCCTGTTAGATAATGTCAAGTATCTTGTTGTAGGACTTGGTTCGATAATTTTTTCCGTCAAATTCAATCTTTTCGGGAAACATCGAACCAAGTAGCTTGATACGCACCTCGCAAGGTGCTGACTGAAAGAAAGTTCCGAGGTTCGATATTAGGTTTATGGAGTAGGATAACTTGTCTTTGATGTTTAGGTCTCGGTTCAACCTCAACGCACGTTCTTGTAGCCACGGGGTGCTTGATGAGGCCATTTCCCCTTAAGCCGTGTCCCGTGGATGCCGTCCTTCGTCCTCCTTGAGATTTTTACATCCTCCGTGTGAGCCGCACCGCAGTACAGTGCCAACAACATTGGCCAATCCGTTGCCGTGAAGTCAATCGGTGACTCCATCGCATTGATTTCAATGCCTAGCTCATCGTACAACTTGCGTTTGTAGGCAAAGGCAAATTCGACGTTCCTTGCATAACGGTCCCATCGTAGGAAATAGACCGCATCTACCTCGTTCTTGTGTTTCCTGCAGTAGTAATACAACCTCTTGAACTCGGGACGACGCAGGTCAAAGTACTTTGCCGAATAGTCGTCCTTGTATGGTTCTCCAATGATTTGATACCCACGGTTTGAACAGAACGCACGAAGGTATCGCTCCTGTACTTCCAATGAGCAGCCCTCGGACTGCTCGTCCGTGCTGACCCTACAGTACAATATAACCTTCTTCATTCTCAACTCCGTTGTACCCCTTATTCTCCGCCTCAACACTCCAACCAACGCGCCGGCAATAGTCAGTCAGTTCGTTCACCTGTCTTTGATACTCCTGTTTGTCCGTGCTCACTCGAGCCAAAATCACGACCTTATCCATAATTGGTGTTAGCATTTTTACTAATAATTGATGCAATCCGTTAGCAAGAGCTAATATAGTGCATTTATTTAATATATGCAAGCAATTCTGCTTATTTTGAATATTGGCAATATTTCACTATTTTTAACGAAAATTCGTGATACGGATGGAACCAAAAGGGAAACAGGAACGGGCCATCGTCCACCTTGAAATAGATGGCCAACACTACTACTACGGCAATCTCAAGGCCCTGACCGACCATTGGTCCAAGGATGCCATCGGGGTATCGTACACCTACCTCAAGAACCTCAACATTTCTGAGGACAAGCCATATAAAAACGGCATATGTATCATACGTAGAGGGGTTATAATCACATCACCTAAAAAGAAGGTTGACCAATGAAAAGGGTTTTTCTAAAGTATTGGTGGGTGGGATTCCCCATATTGTTAGGCGGTATGTTGATTCTATTGGCATATTCGTTCACGAAAGTGCCGAGCTTATTAGAAAAAATAGCAGTTACTCTCGTAAATCTATCAATACTTGGGCTTATAATATCATGGGTGATATTGCTTTTTAGAAAGAAATGGATAGAATGCCTATTATCAGTTGTTCTTTCCGTTGCCATTGTCTGTGTCCTTTGGTTTCCTCTTGTTATAGCCGCAATGACCGGTCCTGATGGGTTTGGGAAAAAGCATCCAATCCCTGATGGCTTGGAGTATTATCGTCCAATTGAACGGACTATGGATGATTATAATAAGAATTCATTTCCTTCCGTCAATGTGGATTCTTTGAATTCAACATCATTTCTTCAGGTTTGGGGGCAGTTTGGCAGTTACTATTACGATTTCTACTATAATGCAATTCCTGCAGGTGAAATCTTTCTCCGGTGTTTTGAAGTGACAGACAATATCCCTCTATCCGAAGATAGTCTTCCTAAAGAAACAACGGTCCAAGTCGAATTGACATATTCATTCTCCAAACTGGTCGAGAAAAAAAGATTCACAATTAATGAGGGAGATTATCATGACTACTATGCTGCTTGCTTTGAGGTATGGCACCGCAATGCAACCACAGGTGATGAGACGAAGTTGCTAGAGAAAATATATCGGGTCGAGGGATATATGAGGTAGTTGGTGGCTATCGGTTCTATTTATTATAAAAAACTAAAGTAGAGCGCTTGCTGGTCTCGAAAAACTTTGTACCTTTGTCATTAGAATGTTTAAGATTTAGAGTCT
>ONUG01000020.1 GCA_900320965.1 uncultured Bacteroidales bacterium
GACCAGAAGAACGGGATCCACATCATCGACCTGCACAAGACCATCGTCAAGATAGACGAGGCTGCCGACGCGATGAAAGAGCTTGCGCGCTCTGGCCGCAAGATCCTCTTTGTAGCCACCAAGAAACAGGCTAAGGAGATAGTCGCTGAGAAGGCGACGGCAGTTAACATGCCATCTATTACCGAGCGCTGGGCGGGCGGTATGCTTACCAACTTCCCGACCATCCGCAAGGCTGTCAAGAAGATGAACACCATCGACAAGATGAAAGAGGACGGTACATTTGACAAGCTCGCCAAGAGGGAGCGTCTCCAGATCAACCGTCAGAGGGAGAAACTCGAGAAGAACCTCGGTTCCATCAGGGATATGAGCCGTCTTCCTTCCGCTCTTTTCGTTGTCGACATCCAGAAAGAGGCCAATGCCGTCAAGGAGGCCAACCGTCTCAACATTCCGGTATTCGCAATGGTTGACACTTGTTGCGATCCCACGCCCATTGATTATGTGATACCGGCCAACGACGACGCCACAAAGTCGATCGAGCTTGTCATGAATATCCTTTGCCAGGCCATCGAAGAAGGTCTGAGCGAGCGCAAGCTTGAGAAAGACAAAGAGGCCGCCGAAGAGACCGCCGAGGGAGAGGCTCTCGCCAACCCTACCGGCAAGAAACTCCGCGCCCGTAAGAGCGCCAAGCCCGTTGACGTGACCGCTGAGGCCGCTCCGGTTGCTGAGCCTGACGAGGCACCGGCTGAACCCAAGGCTGAATAATTAAAAAAGAACGACTTATGGCTATTACCGCACAAGACGTTATGAAACTGCGGAAGATGACCTCCGCTGGAATGATGGATTGCAAGAACGCCCTTAACGAGGCTAACGGCAATTTCGAGGAGGCTGTCAAGATCATCCGCGAGAAAGGTAAACTTGTGGCTGCCAAGAGGGCTGACCGTGAGACTACCGAGGGTGCTGTCCTTGTCCGCACTGATGGTGACAAGGCCATCATCGTCTGCCTTGGCTGCGAGACTGACTTTGTCTCCGCCACTCCTGATTTCAAGGCTCTTGCCGCTGAGATCGCTGATGCCGCTATCGCCAATTTCCCTGCTGACGCTGAGGCTCTGAAGGCTTGCGCCTGCTCCAACGGACACACCGTCGAGGAAGAGATCTCCGCTCAGACCGGAAAGACCGGTGAGAAGCACGTTCTGGCTTACTATGCCGCTCTCGAGGCTCCGTTCGTCGGACATTATGTCCACTTCAACGGCAAGCTCGGCGCCATCGTCGCTTTCAACAAGGCTGTTTCCGAGGATCTCGGCAGGGCCGTCGCCCAGCAGGTGACCGCCATGAATCCTGTCGCTGTCTCCGAGGCTGACTGCCCCGCTGAGGTGATTGAGAACGAGCGTGCTGTCGCCATCCAGAAGACCAAGGATGAGCAGATCCAGAAGGCTGTTGATGCCGCTCTCAAGAAAGTCGGTATCAATCCTGCCCATGTTGACAGCGAGGATCACATCGCTTCCAACACCGCCAAGGGTTGGATCACTCCTGAGCAGGCCGACCAGGCCCGCGAGATCATCGCCACCGTCAGCGCTGAGAAGGCTGCTAACCTTCCTGAGCAGATGGTTCAGAACATCGCCAATGGCCGTGTCCAGAAGTTCCTCAAGGAGAACACCCTTGAGAACCAGGACTTCGTCCAGTCCGATGAGAAAGTCTCTGTCGCCGACTACATCAAGTCCGTTGACAAAGACGCGAAGGTCGTCGCTTTCCGCCGTTATTCACTGACTGACTAAAGATCAGCGCTATACTTTAAAACCCGGATTTCAAAAGAATCCGGGTTTTTCCATTTTAGTACTATTCTGTTTTCTGAAGCTATTTATTTCTGGGCGTAAAAGTTGCTCTTTGTGGAATCCATCACGACGTCCTCAAGACAATTGTCACGGTAGGTTACGTGGATCTGGAAGTGACCTTTAGTGTAGCGGGCTTTAGCGTTGCCGATGTCTTTCTTACCGTTGATGTTCACTGTCAGTGTCCCTTCCGGCATCGGCAGGATAGTCTCCCATGCGCAGTTGGCATCGTCAAACTCCTTGTGAAGTCTCCTCATGTTGAAATCATCCTCGTGGCCGATGTTAAGATTGTGATCGGTCAGGCTCTCCAGATTGCTCTCGTCAAGACCGGAGACCTCGAAGAAGTCCTTGCGGATGGCCTCGTAGAGGGCTTGTGCCTGATCCCACTTTTTGACAGCTCTGGGATAAACCTCGACCAGGTGGGCCTTTCCTCCCTTATGGTAGACAACGATCTTTGTCTCGGAGATTCCCTTCCAGGTACCGCGCATGATGGTGTACCTTCTCTGCTTCTCAAGAGCCTTGAAACCTTTCCCTGAAAGTTCCTTCACAAAATTGTCGTAAGACTGTCCAAGCTCGATTCCCTCGAATAAAATGTGAGAGTCCATCTGGGAGGCGTATTCCCAAGGAGCGACACCCCAGGGGCGGTCATCGATGTTGACGGTCTTGCTCTGGGCGAGGCAGTTATCAATGCTGGTGAAGAGGGCGATGGCAGCGGCCAGGAGGATGATCTTTTTCATTTTATTTCCGTTTTAGTTGTTCTTTCTGATGCAAAACTACAACGGAAATCAGGCGTTTTTTGAAATTTCGAAGACCTTCGAAACTTGGCGAATAATTTCGAAATAGTACTCTTTTGACCTATATCTTATGGTTGAACCTCCGGTAGATCTGAAGGAATATCGCGTTCCTCTTGGTGTAGCTGCTGTCCCCGTCTGAAAAGAATTTTGAAAGATTGGAGGATGATAGTTTCTTCCCGTCCTTGTCTTTGAAGACTCCGTCAAAGGGTTTCCAGTTCAGCTCCTTCGTTATCTCCTGGATTTCATTGTTGCTGATGACACCATCTTCGGAAAAATCGAGCCATTCGGGATTCCTGAACCAAGGTCTCCAGCTTTTGCCAGGTTTGACATATCCGCTTTTCACAAGATGCCGAGCGAACTTAGCTCCGCTCAGATTGATCGCGCCTTCATTGTCTATGTAGCCCCCAGAGCGTAATTCGGCCATCGCCGTTTCTATCCCTCCTTGGTCGGGACTGGTCTTGGCGACTTTCCCTTGGATGTCTTTGGCACCTTCCTCTCCGGATATTTCCTCGATCAGGCGGTCCTCCATGATCGCGTCGCGGAGGATTGACTTCACAGTCTCGTTGTTGAGCACACAACTGTCGATTATCCGTTTTATCATCGAGCTGTTCACGATCGGCTTGTCTGACAGGGGCACATAGAACCTGAAGTCATCCAATTGGTCAAGTAATGACAATATGTCTGTGTTGTCAGGGTCCTCATCCCGGAATATTCTTTCGACCCGATTCTTCAGCGCCTTGTGCTCATGTTGTAGGAACTGGTCGTCCATGTACACTTGGTGGGCGTCTTCTTCAGAGAGGAAGTGTCCGCTGTTTTGATCTCTAGTCTTAAGAAGGTAATCTGTTTCATCGTGGAGAAGCTTGTACAGCCTGCGAAGGGTGTCGCGGCGATCATTCCCGATGCGGGCCACTTTAGTCAAGATCTTGATACGATCGATGGCATATTCAGAGAACTCATTGGAAATCAGCACCTCTTTATCGCATATTCTCTCGAAAGAGCGCCTCTCGAGGAAGTCTTCCAGAAGGGATCTGTCGCTGTCAGAGGGAGTGTCCTCCAAAACAGGGGTCTCATCGTAGATGTAGTTGTTTATCCAGGAGTTGTGGTCGGCTGTCTCGCTCCAGTAGATCTTTCCGGAGTAAAGCCCAGACCATATTCCGTGATGGATAGGGTTTGCCATGTCAGAGTACAGGTGGCTCCTTAGCATCAAGATGACTAGCAGGGTGTGGAATGACAACTCACCGCCAGGAAGGGGAACCAATTTGGGAGAATCCGCTGTGGCCGTGCTGTTGATCCTGACAAGGTTGCGGAAAGATTCCAGGGAAAGTCCCCGGAAGCTATGGCCGGAAGTCAGTTTGTGGATAGTTTCAATCTCTTCTTCCAGAGAGATGTCATTTTGATTAGAGACCAAACCTGTCAAGTGGACTACGACATCACAATCCGCTGACAATGTTCTGAAGGCGGCGATGACCTCGGGCGTGAACGCTGTCAATGCGTCTTGTGCGGCGGAATACTCTTTCAGGATCTTTCTTGCGGCTGCCTCAAGCTCATCGAGTACCATGTTGGGTTCTTCGAGATCCAGAATCTCGGATTGGAATCCCTTGATTGACTGTCCTGCCTCCGCTTCGAGGTTGATAATAAGATCCTTGAGAGTGTCATCGGCGTCGTTTCCGGACACAATCCATCCTTTCTCTATCCCTCGGATCAGAGAGTACCATTTCTTCCAGATCATTGGAATATAGTCTCGGTTTGTCTCCATAGAGTGAATACTTGATGTTTTTAATGATGAATGCCGCATGCTTCCCAGCAGGCGGCATTCTTTCTAACCTAAAACTTAACCTATGAAAAAACTATTCGAATGCAAATATAACAATTTTTGTACCACCTTTAATTAATTTCGAATGCTTTTTGGTCGAATTTATAATACTTTGATCTCATGTTTCACATATCCGTTAGCTTTGGCGACCTCAGCAGTCTCGCCGACAGGCCTGATGGCAATTATCCTGACTGGCATCAACGGCTTGTCCCTGTTGTCTGTAGCTACCTGGGCGATCCTGTCGATGATGTCCAAGCCTTTGACAGTCTCTCCGAAGACGGTGTAGGCTCCATCTAGCTGAGCGCAGGCAGCAGCGTCCTGGACCAGGTAGAACTGTGATCCGGAGGACTCTTTCATAGGGTTCGCGACATCGCCTTTACGGGCGGCGGCAAGAGCGCCCTTTTTATGGTTATATTCACTGACGAACTCGGCAGGAATCGTGTAGCCAGGACCTCCCTGGCCATATTTCGCGACGGCCGCACGGGAGGTGTCCCTTGTGTAGGGGTCTCCGCCCTGAATCATGAATCCATTGATGACACGGTGGAACAGGAGGTCGTCATAGAAGCCTGAAAGGGCAAGTTTGGCGAAATTGTCCCTGTGTTTAGGGGTCTTGCTGTAAAGCTTGACTGTGATCGATCCCAGGTTGGTCTCAATCTCGAATTCCGGTTCTTCCGGGAGGAATTTAATAATTTCCATGGCTGTTTTTTCTTTTGCCGCTTTTTGTGCGGCGGCTATAGAGTCCTGACGAGCCTTCTCGGCCATCGCCGCTTTTTCCGCCTTTTTGTAGGCGTTCTCGCAACTGATCACCATGAAGGCCGCGGCGGCCACTGTCATGGCTTTGAACACTATTTGTCTCATAATTGTCTAATATTTTCTGTAGTTGTAGCCAAGAGCGTCGAAGATCTTGAAAGACTCGTTCCTCATGGAAGAGGTGAATCTGTCGAAATTCTTGTCCTCACTCTTGCACCATTGGACTTCTGAAAGCGCGCACATCCTCGGGAGAAGCATGTATTCAAGATACTCATTGGTTGTGATGTACTCGGTCCAAAGGTTGGCCTGGACTCCGAGGATATGCTTCTGCTGAGAAGCGTCGAGCCCGTCAAACGGCTCATAGCCATAAACTTGCTCGATCGGGAGATGACCTCCGATGGCGAGAGGCTCCTGCTCTGTCTTGTCGCTCTGGTAGTAGTCGAAGTAGCAGTACGTGTTCGGGGTCATGATGACATCGAATCCCATAGCCGAAGCCTTGATGCCACCATCCACACCTCTCCAGGACATGACTGTCGCGCCGGGTGCGAGCTCTCCCTCGAGAACCTCGTCCCAGCCGATGATCTTGCGACCCTTGCTGTTGAGGAATTTCTGGACCCTGGCCGTCACATAGCTCTGAAGGAACTGCTCGGCGCTGTGCTTCCCGTCACCCTTGATGCCAAGGGCCTTGATCCTGGCCTGGCAAGCAGGGCATTTTTCCCACTCTGTCTTGGGGCACTCGTCGCCACCGATGTGGATGTATTCAGAGGGGAAGAGCTCGAGAAGCTCATTGAACATGTTCTCCAGGAAGATGAACATGTCCTCCTTGCCGGGGCAAAGGACCTCTTCAGAGACGCCCCATTTTGTCCAGACCTCATAAGGGCCTCCGGTGCAACCAAGCTCAGGATAAGCCGAAAGGACTCCGAGCATGTGTCCGGGAAGGTCTATCTCAGGGATGATGGTGATTCCGAGCGACTCGGCGTAGGCGACAACCTCACGGATCTGATCCTGAGTGTAATAGCCTCCGTAGCGTTTCCCGTCATTCGATGAGAAATCCTTGCCTATCATCGTTCCATTGCGGAAAGCGCCGATCTGTGTGAGTTTGGGATAAGCCTTGATCTCGACCCTCCATCCCTGGTCGTCAGTAAGATGCCAGTGGAGGCGGTTGAGTTTGTAGAGAGCCATGATGTCGAGATACTTCTTGACTTCCTCGACCGGGAAAAAGTGTCTGGAGCAGTCCAGATGCATTCCCCTGTAGGCGAATCTGGGTTTGTCCTTGATAGACACCACCGGGAAGAGGAATTTTTGCGACGGATCGATCTTGTCTGAGAAAATGGCAGGATCTGTAAGCTGCCTAAGAGTCTGCAGGGCATAAAGGAAACCGTTTTTTGAAGAGGCCTTGACAGTGCATGTCTTCTTGGTTATGTCGATGGAATATTCCTCAGGACCCTTTGAGGAGTCCTTAATGAAGACGAAACCTTTCATCGCTCCTTCCTCGGCCACTTTGACGAGCCCGACAGGAGAGGCGAAAGAGTTGGTTCTTCCTGTGACGAACTTGATCCTTTCCGCGAATTCCCTGATCAGCCTGACGCTTTCATTGTCGATCTCCGGATCGCAATTGAAGTTGGCTCCGGCGCCTTTGAAATATCCTTTTCCGGTCACTACACTTTGAGGATAAGGAATCACGTTGATCGAAGTGGAGGCCTTCTTGGCGGGAAGGGCCGCGGGCAGAAAGATAAGTCCGAGAATGAGTAATCTTAGATACTGTCTCATGTATGAATGATTTATTTGTTTAAAATCAGAAACTTCCTTGCAAGTTACGAAAAACCTAACAGAAGAGCAAACCCATCAACCCGCCGGCGACTATGATGGGTATCGGACCTATTTTAAAAAATAGTGAGGCGACGGTGGCGGCCGCGAAAAGAACCCAACTGAACCAGTCGGAGAAATTTTCCCTGACAATCGAGACTATCGGTTTCAAGCCCACCCAGTCGGTCTTCAGGATCAGGATTACCGCGGCGGCTCCGATAAGACCGGTCACGGCCGGGCGGATCCAGCTCATGACACCTTCGAAAATCTTGTTGTCCTTGAACTTGGTGTAGAATCTGACTATGGTGAGAACTATAAGGAATGAGGGCAGGACGACCGCGAAGGTCGCCGTCATCGAACCGAGGATCCCCACGATGTGACTTGCTCCAGCCGCTCTGGTGACCTCATAGCCAACATAGGTGGCACAGTTGACTCCCACGGGCCCCGGAGTCATCTGGGAGATGGCCACTATGTCAGTGAACGCGCTCTCTGTGAGCCATGAATGGGCGCTCACGACCTGGGTCTGGATCAGGGATAGCATGGCGTAACCGCCTCCGAACGTGAACAGCCCGATCACGAAAAACACCCAGAAGAGCTGGAGGAATATTCCGGGATCAATCATCGTTTTGCCTCCTTTCTTTAATAAGCGTGACGCAAACCGCCCCGACGATCAGGACCAGGAGTATGTAGATGGGAGAAAATCCCACAAAGGCCACCAGGAAAAGCGTCACCGCGCTGATTGTCCATGCCCACCAGGTCTTGTTGCCTTTTCTGGCCATGTTGATCATCGGGACGAGAATCAGCGAGACGACAACCGGCCTTATTCCCTTGAATATCTTTATTACCACCGGGTTATCCTTGTAGCCTGTGAACAGCATGGCGATAAGAAGTATGATAAGGAACGAAGGCAGGACGGATCCGAGAGTCGCCGCCAGACTGCCTTTGAATCCACGCATCTTGTAGCCGGCGAAGATGGACATGTTCACGGCTAGCACTCCAGGAGCTGATTGCGCCAGGGCGATGATGTCTGGAAGCTCTTCCTCGGTGAGCCAACCTTTCTTCAGAAGCTCATCCCGGATCAGAGGAATCATAGCGTAGCCACCTCCGATCGTGAACGAGCCGATCTTAGCGAATGTCAGGAATATTTGCCAAAGCGAAGCCATTGACGGAAATAATTATTAATAAAGCACATGCGTCATGGCCGAGACTGTCTCGCAGGATGTGCGGCCGTTAGGACCATGTGAGGAGGAGTGGAATTCGGTCACCTTTGTGAACTCTTCCAAAGAAGCGATATTCGAGGGGCGGACTCCGGATCCGGCCATTATTATCACCCTGCCCGCAGCCTTCTCGTTGAGGGCTTTAAGGGTCTGTCTGCCGTCGTTGACATTGGCGGCGTGACCGGCTGAAAGAAGCCTGTCACAACCCAGGCGGATGATGTCCTCCAATGCTTTGAAAGGATCGGAGCACTCGTCGAAAGCCCTGTGGAAAGTGATTTCCATGCCTTCCGCCTCAGCGATAAGCCGCCGCATAGTCTCCATGTCGATCGCCCCGTCCTCTTTCAGAGCCCCTATAACAACTCCATTGACGCCTGCCTCCTTGCATGCGCGGATCGCATTCAGCATTGACTGTATCTCTTCCTCGTTGTAGACGAAATCGCCGCCCCGGGGCCTTACGAGCACATTAACTGGTATGACGACACTTTCCAGCGTCTCCTTGATATTCTTTATTGATGGGGTGACGCCGCCGCAGGGGAGGTCTTCGCAAAGCTCGATCCTTCTCGCTCCGCCGACCTGCGCCTCCAAAGCTTCCCCGGCATCAGAGCAGCAACATTCCAGGAACCTGCCGACATGGCCGGTACCTTCTATCTCAAGGAGGAGCTCTGGACGGCAGATGTCTGCCAACATGTAGTGGATGGGGATTCCTTTCCAATGGGATCCGAGAGTCCGTATGATCTGTCCGGCGTCTTCTTCTTTCTTTATGTAGACCCTTAAGTGATTGAATCTGAATCGTTTGTTTTCGGGAAGAATATTCCCTGGAGCGACTAGGCTCTCCACAACAGCGATGGCGGCTTCCGCTTGGGTGGCGGGGTCGGAGGAGAGTTCGCTGTTCTCGCCTTTGATGGCGGCGGTCCCGGAGATCAAGACTGTCTCACCCAGCAGCCTGGCTCTCTCAAACTTGGGAGTGGTCTTGCTTGACGTCTTTCCATTGAGAAGCACTTTTCCGGAATATTGGTGGGCGGGAACCTGGATGGGATTGTCAATGGGGCGGCTGAGTTTTCTGGCGTTTTTCACGGCATGGACGCTGACAGTCACTCCAGCCGCGGCGCAGCCGATACCGGTCGCAGCTGGATATCCCCCCGACCAATCCGCGGATGAGTAGAAGGCGCTTCTGGCGTCGTTGAACATCTGGTAGTTCTGGACTCCGTCCTTTACCCCGGTTATGTCCTCTATGTAGTTCCACTGACGGACTATATCGTTCACGGCGAAATCTTCCGTGCTGAGGATAGTTCCGATCCTCTGGAAAACGGCCTTGGCCTGGGAGGCTGTGTCTCCTTCCGAGGGAAAACGTATCCCTTTGGTGATCAGTTCCTTCTGCCTGCCGTTGCGGATTGTCAAGTAGTCTTCTGAATATTCGACAGTACCACCTCCGGTCAGGTAAAGCACCTCCGCTGTCATGGTTGCCGCAAGTGGCTTTTGAGCGACGCAAGTGACCATCGGAAACACTTTCCCGAAGAATGACCGGCATTCCTCAAGGACCGAGTTCTCTTGTTCAGCGAAAGATAGCTGTGAGTTGGCGTCAATGAAAAACACCAGGCTAAGGACAATCTGGTTCTTGTTGACCCTCTTTAGCAGTTCGTGGCAAAGGACCGCTGTGGAGCCTTGCTGGTTGGTCGATAATATTATAAGGTGTTTCTCTGCGATCATCGTTCCGCGAATTTCGTTATTTTTCCTTTAATTAGAAACATGATTCTTCGCTTCGCTCAGAATACCAACTAATGATTATTGGCCTTGAGCAGAATTATAGTTAATTTCGCGGTGGATGAAATTATCTGATTTAAAAACAGGGGACTCAGGGGTTGTCATTAAAGTCGGCGGCCAGGGCAATTTCCGGAAAAGACTCATTGAAATGGGTTTTATTCCGGGTAAAAAGGTGTCTGCCGTGATGAACGCTCCTCTCAAGGATCCGATCGAGTACGAGATCCTTGGATATAAGGTTTCCTTGCGCCGTGAGGAAGCCGCTTTGATCGAGATCTCATCCGAAGAAGAATACAATTCCGAGAAAGTCGGCACCATCAGGGTGGCCCTTGTCGGCAACCCTAACTGTGGCAAGACCTCCCTTTTCAACATGGCTTCGGGAAGTCATGAGCATGTCGGCAATTACAGCGGTGTGACCGTTGATGCCAAAGAAGGCCATTTCACTTGGAAGGGCCGTAGGCTTATTTTTGTCGATTTGCCGGGAACATATTCATTATCAGCTTTTTCCCCTGAAGAAAAATATGTTAGGGAGAATCTTGTCGAGAATGTTCCCGATGTGGTCATCAATGTTGTGGATGCCTCCAATATTGAGAGGAATCTCTACCTCACCACCCAGGTGAAAGACATGAACCTCAAGGTGGTGATGGCCCTTAACATGTTCGATGAGTTGAAGAAGAGGGGAGACCGGATCGACACAAAACTGCTCGGCAAACTTCTCGGGATGCCTGTCTGTCCTACAGTCTGCCGGACAGGGGATGGCGTGCCGGAACTTCTGGACACGGTCCTGGAAGTGGCTGATAACCCGTCCTCCGGCGAACCGGTCTCGGTTGACAAGATTGTCGCCGGAGAAGATTCCGAGCTCATCGAAAAGCGTTACCAGCTCATCCATGACACCCTTTCAAGGACCTATGTGCGCCATATCGAGCCTGTCGGAGAGAAGTCATGGACTGAGAAGATCGACTCGGTGGTCACTAACCGCTGGGCGGCGTTCCCGATATTCATCCTGCTCCTTTATGTCATTTTCCAGGCGACGTTCTCTCTTGGGGAATATCCGATGAACTGGATTGACTGGCTTGTCGGCAAGTTCGGAGCATTCGTAGGTGATTTCATGAAGGAGGGCTGGCTGAAGGACGTGATTGTCGACGGGATTATCGCGGGAGTCGGCAGCGTCCTTGTGTTCTTGCCTAATATATTGATACTCTACTTGTTCTTGTCCATAATGGAAGACACTGGCTACATGGCCAGGGCTGCCTTTATCATGGACAAGCTGATGCACAGGATAGGGCTTCATGGCAAGTCGTTCATCCCTATGGTGATGGGATTCGGCTGCAATGTGCCTGCCATCATGGCCACTAGAGCGATTGAGAGTCGGAAGAGCCGGCTTATTACGATAGCCATAATACCTTTCATGTCGTGCGCCGGCCGGCTCCCGATTTTCGTCCTCTTGGCAGGGGCTTTCTTCCCCCGTCATTCGGCTTTGGCCTTGTTGGCCATCTATTTCATTGGGGTGTTGCTCGCCATTCTCTCAGCCATGGTTCTGAGCCGCTTTATCAAGGATGATGATCTTCCTTTCGTGATGGAACTCCCGCCATATCGTGTTCCAACGGCTAAGGCGACATGGCGCCACACTTGGGAAAAGGGCAAGCAGTACCTCGAGAAAATGGCCACCACGATCCTGATCGGGTCAGTGGTCATCTGGTGCCTGGGTTACTTCCCTCGTTCCAACAAGGATGTCGAGTACCAGCAGGAACATTCCTACATTGGCCAGATCGGTAAAGCCGTCTCTCCGGCCCTCGAACCGCTCGGTTTCAACTGGAAGATGGACATCAGCCTTCTTTCTGGTGTGGTGGCCAAGGAACTGGTTGTCAGTACCCTTGGTGTCATGTACTCTGGTGAATATTCAGACGACCCGGACAATACCCAACTCCAAAGTGCTCTGGCCGGATCGGTCAGCCTGCCTGCCGCCGTGGCGTTTATGCTGTTCATTCTCTTATACTTCCCTTGCATAGCCACTTTCGTGGCCATCAAGAATGAGACTGGCAAATGGAAGTGGGCCATAGCGATTTGTGCCTACACGATGGTCGTGGCTTGGGTGTGTGCCTTCATCGGCTATCACATCACCGCCTTGCTGATTTAACTGTTATCTTATCGTCATGAGAAAGATTTTTTCACCCGAAATGAGGTTGTCGGACATGCTGGACATGAACTACAATCTGGTTCAGGTAATCTCCAGAGTCGGGATTGAGCTGAAGCACTCCGGGCTGCGAGTGGTTGACGCGTGCGCTTTCGCCGGCATAGATCCGGCGACTTTCATCCTTATCAGCAATGTCTATTCTTTCCCTGACTATTCACCCTCTCCGGAGGAAGTCATCTCAGCGAATGTCAAGGACATCATCAGGTACCTTCACGGATCCCATACCTATTACACCGGCATTGCCCTGAGCAATCTTGAATCTTCTTTTGACACCCTTGTCGAACCCTGTGACGAGAATCAGAAGAAGGTGATTCTCAAATTCTTCCTTGACTACAAAGATGAACTTGAGAAACATTTCGCCAGGGAGGAGGAAGAGGTTTTCCCCTATGTCAAGGCCCTTCTCGATGGTCATCGTCCGGATGGCTATTCGATACTCGATTTCGAGCGGCATCATGAAGATGTTGACGAGAAGATAGAGGACATGAAAAACATCGTGATGAAGTATCTCCCGAGTGTCTGCGCCGAAGACTTGAAGATGTGGATCCTTTTGTCCATCTATCATTTACGTGATGATCTTCGTCGGCACACTTATGTTGAGGACTGCATATTGGTTCCGCTCGTAAAACAACTTGAAAGGAATGGAAGATAGAAAGCCTGTCGTTATCGTGGCTCCTTCAAACCAGGATGCGTTGAGGCTTAAATCCATCCTGGAAGACAGTGGGGAATTTATTGTCTCTGAGGTATTAAAGGATATTTCAGAACTCTCAGACGCCACTCCCGCAGGTGAGATTCCCGCTGTGGTCATGGCTGACACTTCCGATGCTGCGGCATCGGATAATGGGGAATTGTCTTCAAGGGAGAAGGAGATTCTTGTGTGCGTGGCAAAGGGTATGCTTAACAAGGAGATAGCTGACAAACTCTGCCTTTCGATCTACACTGTCATCACTCACCGGAAGAACATCACTCATAAACTGGGAATAAAGACAGTCTCCGGTCTTACCCTCTATGCCCTTCTCAACGGACTCATCGACATGTCTTCAGTCCAGTAACGGATCACTAGAATGCGATCTCCGTCACGACAGGGTAGTGGTCGGAGTATTTAAGACGCGGAATATTGTTGCTGACGGCCTTGAAGTGGCTGGGGTAGAGGATGTAATCAATACGGATGAAAGGCCAGAGCACCGAGTAGGTCGCCCCGAATCCCTTTCCGGCCTCCACAAAAGAATCTTTCCTACCCTTCATCAACCGATGGTAAGTGTAAGACATCGGATTGTCATTAAAATCACCTGCCACAATAGCCTCCAGAGGACACTCCTCTATGTCTGCCATTACCTGCTGCACTTGCTCGGGGTGGCGGATGATCGACCTTTTCATCTTCTCCTCCGTGTCTTTCAAGCTGTTGTTGTCGTGCTGGGTTATGGACTTCGCGAGGGCTGAAAGCGAGATGTTGTAACTCTCGAAATGACAGTTGTAGACCCTTAAAGTGGCCCCGTCCCGGATCTTCAGGTCGGTGTAGATCGCCTGGTTGGCGCTTTTTTCGAACTGAAGACGACCTTTCCCGGCAATGGGGAAACGACTCAAAGTCACGTTGCCGTAGGCACCTTCATTGTTGATGTGCATGAAGTAGGCCGCATCATAGTCGGGGAAATGGTCGTGGATAAACCGGGCGACATCATAATCCCCGGACAGGTCGAACTCCTGGAGGCAGATGATGTCCGCGTCTGTCGATTTGATGAACCGGGCGACTGAATCAACGCAGATGCTCCTTCCTTCGGCATTCCTGAAGTCGCCTTTACCCATGACGAACCGTCCCACATTGTAAGAAACCAGTTTCACGGGATCTTCCTTGGGAGCCTCTCCGCCGGAGGAGAACTGGAAGTATTTTCCAATGAATATCAGTGAGGGCAGAAGGGCCAGAAGAGGAATAAGGAGGGCACCTGACTTACGGCGTATCGCCCAGACCAGGAGGAAGAAATTAAGTGCCGCGATGGGGACGAACATGAGGCCGAGGGCGGTCATATACCATGCTTTGGCGGGATTCACCACCATGGAGGCGTAGGATAAGAACAGCAGAGCCGCCGCGAGGAGCATCAGCACCCTCGCGATCATGCTTGTCAGCCACCATCCCTTCTTGTTTCTCATCTTTTCCAAAGAGTACCTTGTTTTTTCCACCACCAGATCAGAATGAACCCGAACAACGCTCCTCCCAAGTGGGCGAAATGAGCGATTCCATCC
The DNA here is from genome assembly GCA_900320965.1 of uncultured Bacteroidales bacterium. Classification (GTDB taxonomy): domain Bacteria; phylum Bacteroidota; class Bacteroidia; order Bacteroidales; family UBA932; genus Cryptobacteroides. The sequence continues at coordinate 14,394 of ONUG01000020.1, forward strand.
ATTGTCCCGGTTATCCCCGTGACCAACTCTATGACCATGAAGATCAGCACGAACCACTTGGCTTTCAATGTGATGGGCGGAAAGACAAGGGTCCATAGCGCATTGGGGTACAGCATCGCGTAGCCGATCTGGATTCCGAATATCGCTCCGGAGGCTCCGAGTGTGGGGGTGCCGAGCAACCTGTAGTACTCAGCGGCGCGGCTCGCGTCAGCGAGAAGCGCCTGGGCTTGGAAGTACTGGACCAGGAAATGGATCAGCAACGCTCCAAGGCCAGTGACGAAGTAGAATATGAGGTATTTCTTAGTCCCGATCGCTCTCTCAAGAACGGATCCGAACATCAGAAGGCACCACATGTTGACGAATATGTGCCAGAAATTCCCGTGCATGAAGAGGTAAGTCACTGGTTGCCAGATCCGGAACAGTGGGGATTTGGGATAGAAAACAGAGAATGTCTCCAGCATGAAGTTCTGGTTGATCAGCGAGGCGATAAACATCAGCACGTTGATCATGAATATATTCCTTGTCACGACGGGAATGTTCCCCAGAATCCCCTGGAGAAATCCTCCGCCTTGAGAGCCGTTGTCGTAAACGTAGTATTGTGCCATGCGCGTAGATTCAGAAAAGTTTTTCAATCTGGGCCGTAGTCATTATAGCCATCGTCTTCTTGCCCGAGATGGTAAGTTCGGGATTGACGCTTGAGAGGAGGGCGTCCAGAAGTGCCCTCGCCTCCATCGGGGAAGTGAGAGGATCACATGAGGAAGCGCCCAGGAGGGCGATTTTCTCAGCCATGGCGGATTCCATCACTCCCGGGAGAGACACGCTGTCGTCTGATAGGATGAGCAGCAGGTCCTGAACCATTGTCTCAACCTTCCCGGCCTCGCCTGAGAAGCCGTCGGGTACTCCGTTGACAACGACCGTGTCGGTGCCGAATGGGGAAATATCGAATCCGAGAGACTCCAGAAGCGGAGCCTTCGAATCGAGCAAAGTCCTGTTGGCGGCTCCGACCTGGACCTTGACGGGGAACATGTTGGTCTGCGTGACGTGACCATCTTTCGTCAAGGCGGCGAGGGCCCTGTCGTATAGTACTCTTTCCCGTGCCCGGCGCACACTGACAACCATTAACCCGTCCTTGGATGGAGCCACTATGAATCGTCCGCCCAGGATGATGGTTTGGGTCACTGGCAGGGATTTGTCCTGGAACAGTTTCCCGTAGTCTTCATGCTTGTCGACGTAGCGTCCCGGTTGGAAGTCGAAACCGGGGCTGGCGAAGGGGTCGTAGTCGGGATCCACGTGGACTTTCGGAGCGGTGTCCGGTTTATATTCCGAAAAATGATTCCCGAGGACGGGCATGTCGTTGGCTTCCGGATTGGAAAAGTCGATCGCTCCGGCGAAAGAGTTTTTGCCAAGTGTCTCTTTCACTGCCGCATAGACCACCTGGAAGACTAGTGAGTCGTCCTCGAATTTTACCTCTGACTTGGTCGGGCTGATGTTGACATCGACAGATCCGGGGTCAGTCTCGATGTAGATGAAGTAAGCCGGTGTGACTCCTTCCGGAATCAAGCCCTCGTACGCCCTCATCACCGCTTTGTGGAGATAAGGGCTCCGGAAGTACCTCCCGTTGACGAAGAAGAATTGGTTGCCGAGTGTCTTCTTGGCTGTGTCAGGCCTTCCGGCGAATCCTCTAAGGCTGACCATGGACGTGTCTGCCGCCAGGTCGACCAAGTCGGCGGCCACGGAAGTTCCGAGAAGGTCCATTATCCTGTATTTCAAGGATTTCGCTGGCCGGAGGACAAAGATGTCCTTGCCATTGTGGGACAGCGAGAAACCAATCTCAGGCCTTGTCAATGCCACTTTCGTGAATTCCTCGATGATGTGTTTCAGCTCGACGGAGTCCGACTTGAGGAATTTCCTCCTCGCGGGAATATTGTAGAAAAGGTTCCTGACGGATATGTTTGTGCCGACTGGCGCTGAGACCTCCGAGGTGGACACGTGGGCCGATCCGGCCATTTCCACCTTGCATGCGGTCTCTTGGTCGGCTTTCCTAGTCTTCAGCGAAACTTCCGCTACCGCAGCTATCGAAGCCAGGGCTTCACCCCTGAAGCCGAAGGTCATTATCTCCTGTAGATCTTCCGCAGTGGCGATCTTGGAGGTGGCGTGACGCTCGAAACACAGTACCGCTTCGTCAGGAGTCATTCCGGACCCGTCGTCGATGACCTGGATCAGGGTGCGGCCGGAGTCGCCGATAATCACAGACACCTGTCCGGCCCCGGCATCCACCGAGTTCTCCATTAGCTCTTTCACCACGGATGCGGGTCTCTGGACGACCTCTCCCGCGGCGATCATATTGGCGATATTGCCTGGTAGAATCCTTAACTCCATCCTAGAGCAGCAAGAAGAATTTGCAGAAATAGATAAGCGCTACGGCCAGGAGGATCAGACCGATGATGCCGATGATCCTTGTGGCTGCAGTGGCGCTGTCATTCCTTCTGGCATAGTTGCCCTCCCGGAAGGCCCCGCGGATGTAAGAGCCGGCTTTGTATTCGCCATTCTCTTTTTCCTTGGCCTTTTCGGCGTCAAGCCTGCCATCGACTTTTCCGAACACCTGGCGGCGCTCCTCTTCGTCTTTGTCATAATATATCGGCCTGTAGTTGAACCTCCTGTGCTCCTGCTGGCCGGGGAAAGTGAAAAAACCCATCGCGATAGATTTCTATGATGAAAAACAAATATAATTAAAATTCTTAAATTAGCGCTTGGATTACAACCATGACCAAGTTATGAATAATAAAACGATGATTCTTCTCGCCGCATTGGCGGCTTTTTTGTGCGGATGCTCCAATGACGGAGGCTCTAACGAAGATTTCACCAAGTACGTTAATGTCAAGATCGGTTCCGGTGGACATGGACATGTGTTCGTGGGTGCCAGTGTCCCTTTCGGGGCTGTCCAGCTCGGTCCGACAAGTATTCCTCAGACATGGGACTGGTGTTCGGGCTACCATGACAGCGATTCGACAGTCATCGGCTTCTCGCACACCCATCTGAGTGGTACAGGCATCGGTGACCTTTTTGACATCACATTGATGCCCGTGGTTGGGGAAGTGAAGTATGCTCGAGGTAATGAGGAAGATCCGTCTTCCGGCCTCTGGTCGTACGCTGACCGTACGAAGGAGGTCGCCAGGCCTGGATTTTACAGTGTGCCTTTGACCCGTTATGGGATCACGGCGGAGATGACTTCGACTTGCCGTGTCGGGTTCAGCCGGTACACATTCCCAGCCTCAGAAGAAGCGGCTGTGGTGATCGACCTGGAGAACGGAGGCTGCTGGGACAGAGCCTACAGCACCGGTATGGAGAAGGTCGACGACAGGACAGTCAAAGGGTTCCGTTTCTCTTCAGGCTGGGCCAGGAACCAGAAAATCTATTTCTATGCGGAGTTCAGCGAGCCTTTTGACTCGTTCGATGTGATTTCTGTCAATTCAGTCAATTACGGAAGAGCGTCCTTCAAAACCTCCGAGGGAAAGCAGGTGATGGTTAAGGTCGCCATCTCGCCGGTGAGCGAGGAGAATGCCAAAGCCAATATGGATTCCGAGTTGCCCGGCTGGGACTTTGAAGCGACTGCCAAGGCTGCCACAAAGGCCTGGAATGAGGAACTTTCCAAGGTTAAGGTGCAGACTCCTGACGAGGACATGAGGACCGTCTTTTACCCCGCCTTATATCACACTATGATCGTGCCCTCCACATTCAGCGATGTCAACGGTGAGTACCGTGGAGCGGACGGCGAGGTCAAGCCAGCCGACGGGCATGTCAACTACACAACTTTCTCACTTTGGGATACTTACAGGGCTCAGATGCCGTTGATGACAGTCCTTCATCCTCAGCGGGAGGCGGACATGGTCAAGACCATGGTCAACATCCATAATGAGCAGGGCAGGCTTCCGGTGTGGCACCTGATGGCGAACGAGACTGATTGCATGGTGGGTAATCCTGGAATCATCGCCGTTGCGGACGCTGTGGTGAAGGGAATTAGTGGCGTCGACAAAGAAGAGGCATGGAAGGCGTTGAAAGCCACTGCCATGTGTGACGACAGAGGACAGATTTTCCGCAAGGAATATGGCTTTATTCCTTCAGACCTTTACAATCAGTCCGTCGCTTGCGACATGGAATACGCTATCGCTGACGCTGCCGTTGCCGCGGCTGCCACGAGTCTCGGAAAGAAAGAGGACGCGGATTTCTTCACCAACCGCAGCCACTCTTACCGTAACTATATGGATAAAGAGACCCTCCAGGCTCGCGGAAGGCTCTCCGATGGCAGTTGGAGAACTCCCTTCAGCCCTTATCATTCTGCGCATGAAGTCACCGACTACTGCGAAGGCACAGCATGGCAATACACTTGGCTTATGCCCCATGACTATGAGGGCCTTGTCGAGTTCTACGGCTCCAAGGACTTCTTTATCGAGAGATTGGATTCCCTGTTCCTCGCTGATTCTCACCTTGAGGGAGATAATGTGTCAAGCGACATCACCGGTCTGATCGGCCAGTATGTCCATGGCAATGAGCCTAGTCATCACATCATCTATTTCTACACGATGGCCGGACAGCCTTACAAGGCATCAGACCTTGTGCGTCGGGTCTACAAGGAGTTCTACCAGAACAATCCCGAGGGATTGGCTGGAAACGAGGATGCCGGGCAGATGTCGGCTTGGTTCGTCCTTTCTTCTTTAGGATTCTATGAGATGGAGCCGGCGTCGACTCGTTTCTGGTTCGGAGCTCCTGCCTTTGAGGAGGCTATTGTCAAAGTCCCTGGTGGAGCTCTTAAGGTCAAGGCCGAGGGCCTGGACGCTTCCAACAAGTACATCCAGGAAGTCACGCTTAACGGGCAGAAACTCGACAGGGGCTACATCGAATACTCCGAGATTATGGCCGGAGGTGACCTTGTCTTCAAGATGGGAACCGATCCGGTTACTTGGTATTAGGTAATCTTTTGAAAAAAAATCCACAAAAAATTTGTGGAGAAAGAAAAAGTTGTTACCTTTGCAGCCCGCTTCAGAATTAGAAGCACCAAAGTTCATTGACAATATTGAAAGATTAGTACAAGCAAGTACCGAGAACAAAATAATCGAGAGCGTTGATTTCTTAGGAATGAAAAGCTGTCGGGGTCGAGCTAAGAATTATATAGTGTATATACA
>ONUG01000001.1 GCA_900320965.1 uncultured Bacteroidales bacterium
TTATCTTGTACTTGTCATCAATGATCTGGATGTAGAACAGCTTGCCCAGAAGGACAGCCGCGACGATCAACAGGCCTATCAGCAGGACCCGGCTGCGGTTGTTACCTTCGGTCGTCATAGCTCAGCAGATTGACAAGTACGGCGGACATCAGGTAGCTGACAGCCAGGGATATTCCAAGTTTGGCCCCGACGAACCAGGCTGGCCTGGTTCCGGCACAGTCGGCCACGATGTAGATCGCGAGGAACAGCAATGTTACCAGAATGATGGCGAATGAGACTCTGGCGAAACCGTATTTCCTGGTCGAGATGTTCTCTTTATGCTCGAAAGGCTCGGTTCCGAAGATCATCCCGATCAGGCCCTTCCTTATGAAGGCGACCGGTACCAGGGCCAACGCGTTTAGCCCGAGGGCTCCTTCGACGAAAAGGTCAACGGCGAGTCCGGTGGCGAAAGCTATGACCATCGCCCATAGCGTCTCGACCTTGGTGGGAATGCAGAGGACCATCATGGGAAGGATCGTCGCCATGCACAGGGGAGAGAAATGGAAGTAATTGGTCAGCAGCATTTGAGCCACGACCATCAGGATGTATGTCAAGGCAAATGTCCGTCTCATTCCTTATCCTCCCCGCTAATATTGTCCGACTTCGAGATCTCCTCGATTTCCCGGATTCTGGTGTTCTCTATGATGGTGACGTACTTCAATGCGCTGTGATCCTGGAACAGCTTGACCCTGATCTCATTAGTGGCTCCATTGATGACTTTCGCCTCTCCGGCCACACCTAATGGGATGTCAGGAGGGAATATCGCCGAATATCCACTTGTGTAGACCGTGTCGCCAATATTGTACTTGAATTGGAGAGGAATCTCCCTCAGCACTCCCTCGTCTGTTCTCAATCCGTCCCAAGCCAAGGGACCCACAGCTCCTGAAGTGTCAATCCTGGCGCTGATGTTGAGTTCCTTGTTGAGGAAAGAGATCGCGTAGGAGTAGTGCTTGCTGACGGCATCCACTATCCCTATCACTCCTTTGGAAGAGACTATGCCTGAGTTGGCGACGACACCATCCTCGCTTCCCTTGTCAAGAATCAGGTAGTTGTGCTGGGATGATGTCCCTGATTTGATGATGGTCGCCGGGATGTACCTGAAACCGTTTTCCTTAACACTAGGCATAAAGGCCGGATCAGACTCTTTCGCCGCAAGCTCGTAGGCCCGCAAAGTCTCCCTAAGGCGCTCGTTCTCAAGGGCGAGCTCGTCGTTCTGGCTCTTCAAGCCGAAATAGTTCCTCACACTCTGGGTCGCCCCCCATGTCTTGGCCATGAATCCGTGAGACAACCGGGCTATCCAAAGCCTCTGGAGCGTGCTGTTGTGAGAGAGCATAAGCAAGGAGGCGGTCTCCAGCAAGATGAAGACCGCGAGATTGATGATTCTGCTTGCCAATGGTCTCTCCTTCGGCATTATCTCATGAGGAATGAGTAGTTGGAAGTCTTCTTAAGAGCTATGCAAGTACCTCTCGCGACAGCTCTCAGCGGATCCTCGGCGACGTGGAACTGGATGTTGACCTTCTCTGTGAATCTCTTGGCGAGACCGCGGAGCAGGGCGCCGCCGCCAGAGAGGAATATTCCGTTCTCCACAATGTCCGAGTATAATTCAGGGGGAGTCTGCTCCAGCACATGGAGGATCGAGGCCTCAAGCTTGGCGATGGACTTATCGAGGCAATGGGCAATCTCCTGATAGGTCACTCTTGCCTCGACGGGATGAGCTGTCATGAGGTTAGGACCGTTCACGACAAAAGGTTCCGGCTCCTCATCGAGGTCGGGAATCACAGCTCCGACAGCGATCTTGATCTTTTCTGCGGTTGTCTCGCCGATCCTGATGTTGTGCTGCTGGCGCATGTAGTACTGGATGTCGGTGTTGAACACATCACCGGCGGTCTGGATGCTCTCCTGCTCGACAATACCGCCGAGGGAGATCACGGCGATCTCGGCGGTTCCGCCTCCGATGTCGACGACCATGTTGCCTTTAGGCGCTTCCACGTCAAGACCGATACCGAGGGCCGCGGCCATCGGCTCGTAGATCAGGTAAACATCCCTTCCTCCGGCATGTTCGCAAGAGTCGCGCACGGCCCTGATCTCAACCTGGGTACTGCCTGAAGGGATTCCGACAACGATTTTGAGGTTGGGGGAGAACAGGGATTTTTTCTTGTTGTTGACCTGCTTGATGAATCCCTTGATCATCATCTCGGCGGCATTGAAGTCTGCGATCACTCCGTTACGAAGCGGCCGGATGGTCTTGATCCCGGGGTTGGTGTGTTCATGCATCAGCTTGGCCTGCTGGCCGATGGCTATGCATTTTTGGGTATTGTTGTCTATAGCTACAATGCTCGGCTCGTCCAGCACTTTCTGGTCATTTCGGAAAATGACGGTGTTGGCGGTGCCAAGGTCCATTGCTATTTCTTGCGTTAAAAATGAAAATGCCATAAAAATCCTTTGTCTTTATATCAACTTGTAAATATACAAAAAAAGTTATATTCGCGAGGATATTTTATGAGCAAGGAAACTAAAATAGTGATTGTGATGGCTGCCGGAAGCGGCACTCGCATGGGGTCTTCCACCCCCAAGCAGTTCCTGGATCTTTGCGGCAAGCCGGTGCTCAGGCGCACCATCGAGACTTTCCTGTCCGCTGAGCCGGACATCAAAGTGATCACGGTCCTCCCCAAAGACTGTGTCTCACTCTGGAAAGAGTACTGCCTTTCGAGCGACTTTAACTGTCCCCAGCAACTGGTCTACGGGGGATTCACGCGTTTCCATTCTGTGAGAAACGCTCTGGAGAAAGTTCCTGACGGAGCCATTGTGGCAATCCATGACGGGGTAAGGCCGCTGGTTTCTCCCAAGCTTGTCAAGACACTGTTCGACGAGATGTCAACAGGAAAGCACAGGGCGCTTATTCCTGTCGTACCCTCAGTGGACACTCTCAAACTGGTGGATAAGGTCAAGGATAGCGCTGGCAATGAGAGACTTGTGGCAGCGGATGGAGAGATCGACAGGTCCCGGGTCTACTGCGCCCAGACTCCCCAGATGTTCATGTCCAAGGACATCAAGGACGCTTATTCCCTGCCTTTCGACACTTCCTTTACGGATGACGCCTCCGTGGCTGCAAAAAAAGGAATACCTCTCTCATTCCTGGAAGGGGAGAGGTATAACATCAAACTCACTTCACCGGAGGACCTGGAACTTGCCAGGATGATAATCAATTCCTCTCTCCGGTAGTCTGGTAGCTGGTGTTCTTATAATCTTTAACCCACACTTGGCGTTCGATAGCCTGGTCGAGGGAAATCATCGTGTCTGTCGACTGGACGAACGGGATGTTCTGCATCGTGTTCAGAAGCACCTCCATCAAGTGGTCATTATCAAAGCAATAGACCTTGACGAGAAGGGCAGCGCTGCCTGTCACGAAGTGGCATTCCACAATCTCGGGAATCTTCTTGAGACTGGCAACGACTTCGGGATACTTGTTAGCTTCCGAAAGGGTCACACTGATGAATGCGCACACATTAAGGCCTAGAGCCTGAGGTTTGACAAGAAGACGGGAACCGGTGATGACTCCGTTGGCTTCCAGTCTTTTGACTCTCTGGTGAATGGCAGCACCGGAAACTCCGCACTCGCGGGCTATTTCCAAGAAAGGCATCCTGGCGTTCTTGACCAGAAAAGACAAGATTTTCTGGTCGATCTGATCGATGTGGTAAGTTACCATCACTTTCAATTTATAACTTAATGATGGCAAATTTAACCAATTAAATTAAAAAATCAAGACTTTTTGAATTGTCTGTGACCTTTGGCTGTTGGTTTTGAATTCTCAATGATGTCCTTGCAAGCCTCCTCGGTGAGGGTGGAAGCGTCTGTGCCGCGAGGGATCTTGTAGTTCGAGCCGTTAGCCTTGATGTACGGGCCATAACGGCCGTCCAGGACCTGGATTCCGGAGTCCTTGAACTCGGCGATGACAGAATTCGCGGGATTCTTATCCATACCGGCGTCGATCAATGTGACACATTCTTCCAATGTCACTTTAAGGGGATCCTTGCCTCTGGGGAGCGAGAAATTCTTATCTCCGAACTTGATGAACGGGCCGAAACGTCCTTTGGTGGCGATCACATCAAGTCCTTTGTATTCACCAACTGTTCTTGGGAGCTCGAAAAGCTTTATGGCGTCAGCGAGCGTAATATTCTCAATCAGCTGGCCCTTTCCGAGAGAAGCGTACTGGGCGCTCTCTCCCTCGCCTTTTTGAATAAAAGGACCGTATTTTCCGAACTTGGCCGTAAGTTTGAAGCCGTCCGGGGTGACCCCGATCTCTCTGGACACGCGGCTGAAATTGCCGTCGTGGAGAACCTCTTCCACTTTTTTGTGGAACGGGGTGTAGAATTCTCCGATCACCTTGTTCCACTCCTGTTCTCCGCCGGCGATCTGGTCGAAGTCCTTCTCGACATTAGCCGTGAAATCGTAGTCCATGATGTCGGTGAAATTCTTCTCAAGGTAGTCGGTCACGATCATTCCGATCTCCTGGGGCAGGAGTTTTCCCCTCTCCGCCCCAACCGTCTCAATCTTAGATGATTCGGAGACCGCATTGTCTTTCAAGGCGAGGTTGGTGACCGGTATCTTTTTGCCTTCCTTGTCTCCCTTCACGATGTAGCCTCGTCCGGAAATGAGGGTGCTTATTGTTGAAGAATATGTGGAAGGACGCCCTATTCCGAGCTCCTCAAGTTTCTTGACCAGAGTCGGTTCCGAATATCTCGGCGGGGCGGCGGTGAACTTACATTCAGCGGTGAGCGCTTTGCGCTCCATGACTGTGCCGGTCCGCAGGTCGGGGAGAATGACATCGTCGCTCTCCGCCTCCTGGTCGTCGGTTCCCTCCATGTAGAGCTTCAGGAAGCCATCGAACAAGACCTGTGTGGCCTGTACGCTGAATTTCTCATCCCTTTTGTCGGAGGAGATCCTCATCATCGTGTTCAGGACCTTGGCGTCGGCCATCTGCGATGCGACTGTCCTTTTCCAGATCAAGTTGTAAAGCTTCTTTTCCTGGGCGGTCCCTTCAATCTCGGTGTTCTCGACGAAGGTGGGACGGATCGCCTCGTGAGCCTCCTGGGCCCCTTTAGCCTTGGTCTTGAACTGGCGGGTCTTCTGGTATTCCGGTCCGAAATGCTCAATGATGTATTTCTTCGAAGTGCCGAGGGCGAGAGAGGACAGATTGGTGGAATCTGTTCTCATGTAGGTGATTAGACCCCTCTCGTAGAGTGCCTGCGCGACTCTCATGGTGACACTGACAGGGAAGTGGAGTTTCCTGCCGGCCTCCTGCTGGAGGGTTGAGGTCGTGAATGGAGGAGCGGGATACCTCACAGCGTCTTTCTTCTCTACACTGGAGATCCGGAACTGGGCTCCGATGCAGTCATTCAGGAATTCCCTGGCCTGGTCTATGCCGTGGAACCTGGTGTCAAGAGAGGCTTTGACTTTGACGGAAGCCGGCTGGCCTTCTGGATGGAAGACAGCGTCAACCCTGTAGAAAGGCTCGCTTTCAAAAGCCATGATCTCTTTTTCTCTCTCCACCACCAGTCTCAGGGCGACGGACTGGACTCTTCCGGCCGAGAGCTTCGGCTGGATCTTCCTCCACAGGACGGGAGACAACTCGAACCCGACGAGCCGGTCCAGGACGCGGCGCGCCTGCTGGGCGTTCACGAGGTTCATGTCTATGTCCCTGGGATTTTTGACGGCGTTGGTGATGGCGTCTTTGGTGATCTCGTGGAAAACGATCCTTCTTGTGTTTTCTTTCTTAAGTCCGAGAGTCTCGAACAAGTGCCATGAAATGGCCTCTCCCTCACGATCCTCATCAGAAGCCAGCCAGACTGTGGAGACGGATGAGGCGGCTTTCTTCAGGTCAGCCACCACTCTCTTCTTCTCCGCTGGAATGACATACTCAGGAGTGAACCCCTTCTCCACATCCACGCTCAATTTGTTTTCCTGCAGGTCCCTGATATGTCCGAAACTGGACTTTACCAAGTAGTCTTCCTTTCCAAGGTAATTCTGGATTGTCTTGGCTTTCGCCGGAGACTCCACGATAACTAGATTGTCTGCCATAATCTTTTATTTTGCAAGTTGTTCATAGAATGTTTGAAGTTTCATTCCGCAAAGTAAAGCACAAACCGGGCAATTTTCCAAATTTTGTTATAAATTTGTCTTTATTATGACTCAAGAGACAAGAAAGATAATAACCAAGTGGTTCTGGATCCTCATCACGCTCCCGGTGCTGTTCATCGCGCTGATGGTCCTGATCGTGTGGATGTTCGCTGACATCCCTTCTTTCAGGGAGTTGGAGAATCCGGACAGCAACCTCGCCACCCAAGTCATAGCGGAAGACGGAGAGATCCTTTCCACATTCCACATTGAGAACAGGACATTCGTCACATACGAGGAACTTTCCCCCAATGTCGTCCATGCCGCCGTGGCGACTGAGGACGCCCGCTTTTACAAGCATTCCGGCATAGATTTCAAGGGACTGGCCAGGGTGTTGGTCAAAACTCTTCTGCTGCGGGATTCCAGCCAGGGAGGAGGAAGTACCATAACCCAGCAGCTGGCCAAGACGCTTTATTCTAGAAAGGATATAGGTCGCAAGGTGCCAGGCATCTACCACATGAAGATGGTCTGGATCAAGCTCAAGGAGTGGATCACGGCCGTCAAGCTCGAAAGGGACTACACGAAGGATGAGATCATGACCATGTACCTGAATTCCATCTTCTTCGGCAGCAACGCTTTCGGAATACGTTCCGCGGCTGAGACATTCTTTGGGAAGGCCCCCGCTGACCTGACCGTCGAGGAGGCCGCGATGCTGGTCGGTATGGCCAACAAGCCCACCAGGTACAATCCTGCCCTCAATCCTGACAAAGCCCTCGTCAGGAGGAACTTCGTGATCGGACAGATGGAGAAAGCCGGTTACATCGACAAGTCCCAGAGGGACTCCATCCGTGAGATTCCCATCACCCTTAATTATGAGGTTCAGGATCACAATTCCGGAAGGGCTCCGTATTTTAGGGATATGCTCCGTAGGGTGTTGACCGCCCAGAAGCCCCGTCGCTCCGACTATAAGATCCGCGAGGATTACGCCGCTGACTCGCTTGCCTGGGCTGATGACGAGTTGTACGGCTGGCTCGAGAAGACACGCAAGACCGACGGGTCGAAGTATGACCTGGACAGGGATGGACTGAGGATCTACACAACGATCAACTACAAGATGCAGAAATATGCCGAGGAGGCGGTCGCTGAGCACATCAAGGCCCTCCAGGCAGATTTCATGAAAGATCTGAAGCGCAAGACCAACGCTCCGTTCTCCAACGACATCGACGAGGCAACCCGGAACCGTCTGATGAACCAGGCCCGCCGGTGGAGCGACCGCTGGCGCATGCTCAAGAAGGCTGGCAAATCTGATTCCCAGATTCTGAAGACTTTCTCTGAGCCATTGAAAATGAGGGTGTTCGCCTACAATAAAAAAGGCTATGTCGACACCACGATGACCCCGGATGATTCCATCCGGTACTACAAGTCTATGCTCAGGACCGCTTTCGTGGCCATGGAGCCAGGGACAGGTCATGTCAAGGCTTATGTCGGAGGTCCGAACTACAGGTATTTCAAATATGACAACGTGCGTCAGGGTAAGCGTCAGGTCGGCTCAACCATCAAGCCCTTCCTCTACACCTTGGCCATGCAGGAGGGCATGACGCCTTGTGACAAGGTTGTGGACCTCCCGCAGACATTCGAGATTCCTGGCGGAACCACCTGGACTCCAAGGAGTACCGACAGCGAGAAATGGATAGGTAAGACTGTCACCCTGAAATGGGGCTTGACAAACAGCTCCAATAACATCTCGGCTTATCTGATGAAACAGTTCGGCCCTGAGGCAATGGCGGACATGATGCGCAGGATGGGCATCCAGAGCCATATCGACGAAGTTCCCGCACTGTGTGTAGGTCCAGCCGACATTACCCTCTGGGAGATGGTCGCCGCCTACAACACCTTCCCGTCCAGGGGCGTGTATGTCGCTCCTTTGTACGTGACCAGGATTGAAGACAGCCAGGGCAACGTCATCAGCGAGTTCTCCGGAAAGAAGAAAGAAGCCATCGGGGAAGGAACTGCCTATCTGATGGTTAATCTGATGGAGGGTGTCGTGCAAGGCGGAACCGCCAGCAGGCTCCGCTATCGCTACAACCTCATGGGCGAGATCGCCGGAAAGACCGGTACGACCAACGACAATTCTGACGGTTGGTTCATCGGCTACACCCCGACTCTGGTCGCCGGAGTCTGGACAGGAGGAGAGGACAGGCAGATCCACTTCCAGTCCGGGGCGCTCGGGCAGGGTGCCAACATGTCTCTTCCCACATGGGGAATATTCATGAAGAAGGTCCTGGCCGACGGGACTCTCGGCATCAGCCAGAATGACAGGTTCATAGCTCCGGCAGGCGTTGTGGAAGGCCTCGGGTGCACCGGTAGTGATGATGAGGTCTCTGAGCAACAGAACCAGATTGAGGACTATTATTTTGAATAATGATATGGGCAAGTACAGCAAGATCGCGGTGATTTACGGCAGTGACTCCTCTGAGTGGGAAGTCTCTTGCCGAAGCGGAGAGTTTGTCGCGTCACGGATCGACGGGACTCAGTACGATGTTTATGAGATATTCGCCCGGTTCGGCGAGTGGAGGCTTGTGGCCATGAAAAAGCGTGACGCCATGCGCGTCCCTTTCCCGGAAGGTTCACAGCCGGAGGTCGACAAGACGGATTTCTCTGTCAAGGTTTATGGCGAGAAGATCAATTTTGACTATGCCTACATAGTCCAGCACGGGACCCCCGGTGAGAACGGCCTTATGCAGGGGTATCTTGAGATGTTGGGAATTCCGTTCAGCAGCTGCGGCGCCTTTGTCTCGGCCATCGCTTTCGACAAGTTCGCCTGCAAGAGCTATCTGCGGGACGTGGATTTCGTCAAATGCTCTCCGGATATATTCGTACGCTCCGGAATGGATCTGGATGAGGTGGTTCAGAAAGCCGCGTCAACGTTGAAGTTCCCCGTTTTCGTCAAGCCTACGGACGCCGGCTCAAGTTTCGGTATCACTAAAGTCATGCGCCCTGAAGACCTGAAAGAGGCCATCAGTTTCGCTTTCTCAGAAGGTCCTACCGTGATAGTCGAGCAAGGGATTAATGGCCGCGAGTTCACATGCGCGGCGTATGCGGATGCCGAGGGCGTAAAGGCCCTTCCCATCATAGAGATAGTCACGAACAACGACTATTTTGACTATGACGCCAAGTACAACGGCAATAGTCAGGAAATATGCCCCGCTCCTGTCGAGGAATCCTTCAGCACTCATGTTCAGGAGGTTACAAAGCGTATATATTCCCATCTCGGCTGCAAGGGAGTGGTCAGGATGGATTATATCAATGGTGAGGACGGACTGTATTTCCTTGAGGTAAACACAATCCCCGGGATGACCAGCGCTTCTCTGGTCCCTAAGATGATCAGGACCGCCGGCATCGACATCACGGACTTCCTCACCGGAATAATCGAGAATTCCTGATGCTCCTGAGGGATTTCCTTCGGGAAGGTGTCTCTCGTCTCGGGTCCTTGTATCCGGAGCGGGAGGCTAGGAATATTCTTCTTGACCTTATTGAAAGTCGTCTCGGAGTGGCACGTTACACTTACGCGACTGATCCGGACTTTTCTCCAGGTCCGGAGGCCCAGGTGATTCTCTCAGAAGATTTGGACAGGCTTTCGGGCGGCGAGCCCTTGCAATATGTTTTGGGATATTCGGAATTCATGGGCCGTCGTTTCAGGGTCACTCCCGATGTCCTGATTCCGAGGCCTGAGACGGAAATACTTTGCTCTGAGGCGATTAAGTTGGTAAGGGGCTCCTCCCCGATCAGGATCCTCGATCTTTGCACCGGCTCCGGGTGCATCGCCTGGACAATGGCCATGGAGGTCCCCTCTGCAACGGTCTATGGAATTGATATTTCCGAAAAAGCCCTTGCCATCGCTTCCCACCAAGATTTTAGCCGGTCGCTGAGCGGAGCCGAAGCGCCGGTCCCTGAGCGGAGCCGAAGGGCGGTCTTCCTCCAAGCAGACATTCTCGCCGACCCTCCCTCCTTCCCCTGCGGCCAATTTGACCTTATCCTCTCCAACCCCCCATACATCATGGAATCCCAGCGGAAAGACATGCGCAAGAATGTCCTTGACCATGAGCCCGCTCTGGCTTTGTTCGTTCCGGACGATGATCCTCTTTTGTTTTACCGGGCTGTCGCCAGTTGGTCAAAGACCCTCCTGGCCGCTGGCGGAACTGGCATTGTGGAAATAAATGACTTGCTCGGGGCGCAAACTAGAGACCTTTTTATTGAGGCTGGATTCAAGAATGTGGAGATTCTCGACGATTTTTCCGGGAAAAACCGATTCGTCATCTTCTCCTGAACCCTTTCCAGGGGCCTGGAAGGCCTTTTTTTGTTTTTATCCGTTGAATATTTCATTCAACGGATGTTTTTTTGTCACTTCGCGGTTGAGATATTAACAACTAAAAACTTATTCAAAATGAAAAATTTCATCGCGAAAAAGAAGTCGCCGCTGCAATTGCCGCTGGCACTTGCCCTTTTGCTGTCTTTCCAAGCTTGCGACAAGACAGAATCAACCTTCTTGTGCTTAGAAGAACCATCTGTCACACAGGGTGTTACTCCTAATTCTGTGGCTCGGATGCTCTCAGAACTGCCTCTGACCTTAGGCCAGGTCCGGGAGGTCTGGGACGGTGTCAACGCCTCATCCGCCAATGGGTTCGACGAAGAGTACACATTCCAGGACATGTTCTCTTGTCCAGGCCGAGGAGTCGGTGATGAACGTTTGGGAACCAGGACTGCTTCGACCTATTCCGATCCTTTGTACCAGAAGATCGCCAGTCATCTGGCTTCCTCAGGTCTACAGATTCTCTGGCCGTATTCCGAGGATTGGGATGGACATTCGATGCCTGTAATTACTTTCTGTCCTGAGATGAACCTTGAGACTTTGGTCGGGTTTATGAGAGAGGAACTTCCTGGAGGTCAATGGATTGTGAAAGAGATTCCGGTCGATGAGGACTATGCCAGAGAGCATCCGGTCTGGGTGATTGGGTGGAACGAGGACGCAGGGGCAGTGACACCTCAGATGCTGGAAAAGACGCTTCCGGAGAGTGTCTCCACTAGGGCGAGCTCTGATTTCAAGACCTTGAAATTGAAAGAGTTCAAGGCTCATGTACAGTATGATTCCTGGTACTCAGGTGGTTCTGAATTTTTCGTCAAGTGCGGTTCGCTGAAAGCCTTCACAGCCACGGCAGCCTCCGACCTTTCAAAATTCACTCCGGAGATCACCGACCTTATGATCAAGGTAAAAAGGAAACAAGTGTTGACTCCACTTAGGTACAACACTGTCCTGGTGCCGGAATGGTCATCCCAACTCTCTGAATGTGTGTTCCTTATCCATGAAGATGACGGAGGCAAGCTGACGACTTGGAAGGCTAGCGGGGAGGTGAAGATCAAATCCAAGGCCTATGGATTCTCTGTCGAGTTCCCTTACCATCGCAATGACGACATTGTCTGGCGAGGTAAACTCTCATCTTCTTATTTTGAGAAGAACAACGGAGTGGCCAACCGCTATGGCGACGTTTCTATCACCTTCACTTTCGATTAGTGATCCGCAGTTACAATTGAGGCTGGCCAAAGATGACCAGCCTCAATATTCAGAATGTCATAAACACTTATAAAGTGTTAACCCACTTGGCGATGTCTTCTTTGGTGGCGCCGTTGAGGGCCTTGCCGTCTTTCCAGTTGAGGGAAGGGTACTGCTCTTTGAACTGAGCGTTGGCCTTCTCAAGGTCGCTTCCTCCGGAAGTGGCGAAGAAGACCACAGTCTTTCCAGAGAGGTCATAGACATCCAGGAAGGTGTTGATGATAGTCGGGGCGGTGTACCACCAGACAGGGAAGCCGATGTAGACTGTCTCGTATTTCTCCAGATCCTTCAGATCCTTGACGATGGCCGGGCGGGAAGCCGGATCCTTCATCTCGACGGAACTGCGTGAAGAGGCGTCTCTCCAGTCCAAGTCAGCGTCTGTGTAACGAACTTCGGGTTTGATCTCGTAGAGAGTGGCTCCGGTCACTTCCGCAAGTTGCTTGGCGACGGCCTCGGTGGTCCCTGTCGCGGAGAAATAAGCGACAAGAATCTTGCTCTCAGGATTGTCAGTTGATGTTTTCTTGTTTTTCTGCCCGCAGGCGGTGGCAACTAATGCCAGGGTTGCGATCATTAATAAAATCTTTTTCATCTCTTATTAATATTTTATAGTTAATACTCTTTAGAAACTGTCATCTCACATTCGGCGCAGTGAAAGTCGAGCCGGTATCGCTTCCCATTATTTACAAGGTATAACGGCCCTTTCATGCACAGCCCCAACTCGTGCCGTACGCAATACTTTGTCCGCATCAGTTCGGCTCCTTTCCGATGGGTCAGTTCGAAAGCGTCCTCGATGTCCTTTGCCCCAAGGCGACGGAGTGTCTCACGTGCGATGCTGTTGGAGATATTGGATTTATAATCAATTGTTTCTGGTACGGGAGCAGATTCTTCTGTCACCCTGAGCGAAGCGAAGGGTCTATTCCCGCACGACGACTGTTCCAACCTCTGGGCGGCTTCCCGGCGGATCCCATTGAGAGCCGAAGCGGACATGAAGGGGAGGCTTCCATCCGGGGTCTGGACATCCAGGCTGGCGAGAGTGAATGAATATATTCCCGAAGCCTTCTCAATCTGAGTCTTGAGCATCGCTTCCATCCGCTCTTTGTTCGTCGCCGCCTGCGACCCGGCATCCACCTCGAACTCCACGGTCTTCCCGTCCTCACTTTCCGCTGTAACTGTCAAATGATAAGAAGTAGCTTCAACTCCAGCAGGCGGCAAGTCTTCTGCCGGCGAGCATTTACCCGGATAGGGCGCGAAGCGCAGCGAGACGGTGGAAGCACTTGCCGCCGCCTCAGCTCTGCTGATACGCAATGCAACTGAGACAAGGATGCGACGGACGGGGAGATTGGCTTCGATGTCCTTTTCGAATGCGGCACTGAGATTCCTACGGAGTCTTGCTCCGACATAAAGGCCAGGAACCTCCTTGCAAATAATCTGGTTACCCTCGCAGACATCTCCCCTGAAGCCTCTGATCTCGCCGCCGCCCTTCGGAGTGAAAGTAAATCCGTCCCCGTTGCGCAGCGTCGTCTCCGGACTATCCAGTCGAACAGTTATTCCGGCTCTAATGCTAGTAACCGTGCCGATCTCCTCGCCAACCGACTTAGGAGCGTCCATGGAAGACCATTTGCCTCGCCTGCCATCAAGGAACAATTCCGTGTAGCCACGGTTGAAAGTCTTGCCAAGGTCAGGCGTGAAACCACCCTCCACCCGGCCAAAAGAGGCCCTGCGGTACTTGCCGGGATTGGCGGCCACAAGTGTGTCGAGAGCCTTGGAATATGCTCTGACAGTGTTCCTTACGTAAGATATATTCTTTAATCTTCCTTCGATTTTAAACGAGCATACCCCCGCCTCGGCAAGGTCCGAAAGCCGTTCAATCAAGTTGAAGTCTTTGAGTGAAAGCAAGGCTTTGTTTTTGACGAGGACCTTTCCTGAAGCGTCCTCCAGATCATAAAGCGACCTGCAAGCCTGGACGCATGCGCCCCGGTTGGCGCTTCTTCCGGCCACGGCCTCTGACATGTAGCACTGTCCGCTGTAGCACACGCAGAGCGCTCCGTGGACGAAGAACTCGATCTCGCAACTGACCGCTTCCCGAATAGCTCTGATCTGATCAAGGGAGAGTTGCCGCTCAAGGACAATCCTGCTGGCGCCAAGACTCTCGTAGAACCGGGCCTGCTCAGGAGTGCGGATGGCGCACTGGGTGGAGGCATGCGCCTCTATGTCTTTCTGAGCGGAGCGAAGAATCTCAAAAACAGCCAGGTCCTGGGCGATCACAGCATCCACCCCGGCCTCGGCGGCTTCGCGGAGAAGACGCTCAGCCTCAGGAAGTTCTGAGTCGTAAAGTATTGTGTTGAGAGTCAGGAATATTCTCACTCCGAACTTGTGGGCATAATCGCACAGACGCCGGATGTCCTCAATTGAGTTTCCAGCGTCTTGACGAGCCCCGAAAGAGGGACCGGCGATATATACCGCATCGGCACCGCAGTCGATTGCCGCGATGCCGATGTCAGCGTTCCTCGCCGGAGCGAGAAGTTCCAGTTCAGTCATTATTTGAGGGCAGCGATCTGCTGCTTGGCCTGTGCACCGAACTTGGCGTCGTTCTCGACCTTCTTGTAGAACTCGAGAGCCTTGGCCTTGTTGCCAGTCTGCTGGTAAAGGGCGGCGACGGTGAAGGCGATGCCGTTGGCGTTAGAAGCTGTCGGTTTGAGCTCGAGGTACTTCTCGAAGTTCTTGATCGAATCAGCATTCTTCTTAAGCTTCTGGGCGGCCTGGCCGGCGATCAGATAAGCGTTGGCGTTCTCGGCGATCTCATTGGCCTTCTCGGCGGCCTTGATGGCGTCAGCATATTTCTGAGCCTTGAGGGCGACCTGGGCATCCTGCAGGTAGATGGTTGAAATCTGCTTGTTGGCGATTTCCTCCTCACCATTCCAAGCGGCGTGCTTGAAAGCGGTGATGGCCTCATCGTCCTTGCCGAGCTTCTTGAGAGCCGCTCCAAGGCGGAGGGCAGTCTTACCGGCGGTGGTGTCAATGGCATATGCCTTGGCATAGCAGTCGGCGGCAGTCGCATAGTCCTTGTCGGCACCGTCCTCGGCGAAATTGCCTTTCCTGATCAAAATTTCAGGTTTAAGGCTGACCGCCTTGGCAGCGACTTCCTCGTTGCCATATTCTTCGGAGATCTTGGCAACTTCCTCGACCTTGGCGAAAGCCTCATCGAATTTGTTCTCCTTAATCAGGTCTTTAGCGATTTCAAGTGCCACACCGGGGATTGCGGTCTTGCAATTAGCGACAAGTTCGTTTGCCTCCTCGCCAATCTCTGTTCCCATCGCGAGCGCTTTCTGGAAGCAATCCAGGGCCTCGGTCCATTTCTCCATAGAGATTGCTGTGGCTCCATTGTTGTAGAGTTCAGTTGCCTGAGCCATGTCCTGAGCGGAAGCTATTCCGGCAGCCATGACCATAGAAGCGAGTACGAGAATAAACTTTTTCATTTTCTTCAATGTATTTAAGTTCAACTTTTATACACGGCGAACGGAGACAAATGTAATAAAAAATTGTGTCAATCACACATTATTGATTAATTTTGCGAAAGGAGGTGCTTCCAATGCGTGGTTTTCTCACATATGTCCTTTGTTCATTGTTGCTTGGTTTTTCAATAAACATGCCAGCGCAGAATATTCCTGCCCTGCAGAAGGATGCCTCTATCACTCAAGGTGCTTTGCCCAACGGAATTTCTTACTATCTGGTGACCAATTCTACCATGAAAGGTTTCGCTGATTTCGCGCTTGTCCGAAAGGGAATGGCAGACACTCTGGTGGCTAGGAACGAGCTTGCCTCGTTGCCGCATTTCAACAAGACGATTCCTTATAAGTTCCTGTCACGTAAGGGAATAGGCTGCCGTCCCGAAGGTTTTATCTCTTATCGGGACAGCGCCACGCTATATCGTTTCGATAACGTCCCGATGTTTGACGTCGCGGCGGCGGACACGACTCTCCTGATGATGTTCGACATCATCGCCTTGCAACCTGCGCCACATGCGGTGATTGTTTCAGGCGACATCAATCCCGCGGCGATCATCGAGAAAATGAAGGTGTTCTCTTTGATGGTGCCTTCAAGAACAATCTCATTTAAACCCGCCACATATTCATGGGTCCCGTCGGAAGAGACAAGCTGGTCCTTCACCCCCTCAGAGACCTCATCCGTGGAGGTGGACTTCAGGTCGCCGAGGACTCCCGCGGCCCAGTTGAACACCATCCAGCCATTCATTTCCTCCCTTTTCTCAAGAGAATTGGGAGAAGTCGTGAAGCGGAGGATAAAGGAAAGCCTGATCTCCAGGAATATCACGGTAAAGTCCTTGTCCACTGAATCTTCCGGCAGTTGCGACACATCAGGGGACGAGCATTTTGTTGTCAAGTTGGAAATGCCTGAGGATCAGCTGATCCCGGCCACCATGGCATTGTCTTCGACCCTTGCGGAAATTGGATCCAAGGGCGTTGTGGAGGACGAATACATTACTGTCCGAGGGGATGCGTTGAAAGCTTTGTCCGCTCCTTCGACCAATGACGAGATGGTCATCCAGTGCGTCTCGAATTATCTTTTCGGAGCTGATCTGGCGACATCCGCCACTAAGGCGAAGTATTTTATTTCCAAGAGCAGATCCGTCTCGTCTGAGGTCCAGTTATTCAATAATTATGTCTCAGCCTTGCTTGGCGAGGTTGAGAATGCTACGGTAAGATGGACCGGCAGCGAGGAAGAATACGACGAGTGGATCTACCAGATGATGTTCAGGTCGACATGGAACGGAGTCTCCATGCTTGACAAACCCACTTACAAGTGGACCGTGTCTGCTAAGGACACTTTGGACTTCATCCCAGAAAAGGGCAAGACGAAATTGAAGTCTTCCTCTCCGGAGCCGATGTCAGGAGGTGAGATGTGGACTTTCGCCAACGGGATGAGGGTACTCTATAAGAAAATGCCTTCAACAGGGCGCTTCTTCTATTCGATGATGATCAAGGGAGGTTCCTCTACCCTCCGGGATCTTCCTCGGGGTGAGGGGGCTTTCTTCCCGGACATGATGGAACTGCACAAGATCGCTGATCTCCCTGCCGGAAATTTCGGGAAGGTGCTCAAAGCCAATGATGTGGAGATGAAGACTACAGTGACGGCTTCCGACTTGAGGCTTTCCGGCTCAGCTCCGTCGAATCGTTACTCATTGGTGTTGAAAGCCCTGTTGTCCATCGCGAATGACCGCAAGGCGGACCCTACTGTGTTCGAGCCCTACAGGAAGATGGAGCTTTCTCTCCTTCCCCATGCGGTACTGGACAGCCTCATGTTCCCTGACAACATTTACACTGATGTCAAGACTCCTTCTGGCCTGACTCCGACGACCCTTGTGGATGCGGAGGCGTTTTTCTCCAAATCTTTCCTTCGTTGTAATGACGGCGTGATAGTGCTGGTCGGAGACCTTCCATCAGAGGCCCTGCAGAAATATCTCACCAAAGCGCTTGGAGGGTTCCGGCTGAGTAAGAGCGTCGTTCCGAGGTCATCCGCCACCTTGAATCTCCGTTCTGGCCTGACAACTTACACCCGCGACGGCGAGGCGGCAAGTGTCAGCATCGGATTAGCCGCTGAAAGGCCTTTCTCGACTGAGAATGCGATGGCCCTCAAAGCTGCCGGGATAGTGATCGGACGCAGATTGTCCGGGGTTGTCTCTGAGCTTGGTTTTCATGTTGATCTCCAGGACAATTTCATCACATTCCCTAAAGAAGTTGTTGACTTGCGCTTTATTTTGACCCCTGTCCCCGAATGTGGGCTTCCGGCGGGAGTCCAAAGCGGGGAATCGAATCTTGACCAGGTTCTATTGCTGGCCCGTAAAACAATAGATGAGGTCCTTCAGGCTCCGGTAAATGCGGCCGAGCTGGCGTCCATCAAAGCGCTCCTGCTCAACAATTACACTGTCAGTCTCGCTGATCCGTCACAATTCGTCGACGCAGTCCTCATGAGATATTCATCCGGAAAGGATGTCCTTACAAGGTATAATGAGAAAATCAACGGCATCACCGCTGACACTGTCAAGGAGATCTTCGGTGCCCTTGCCGGAGGAATGAGAGTTGAATATGTCGTACGGCCGCAAGAATGATTTCGGGACTATAATCCAGATCGGTGATATCCTGGTCTCCGAGGAGGTGGTGACAGAGTTCTTCGCCTGTGACTATCCTGTCTGCAAGGGAATATGTTGTGTGATAGGAGACAGCGGGGCACCTCTGGAAGAGGAAGAGCTTGACGATCTTGAGAGGGAATATCCTGTGTATTCGTCACTTATGCGCCCTCAAGGGCGTGTCCAAGTGGATAAGGACGGTTTCTTTATCATTGACCGTGATGGGGACATCGTGACTCCTGTCGTTGACGGTACAGGAGAGTGCGCCTTCACCACTTTCGCTGAAGACGGAAGCTGCTTCTGCTCAATCGAGAAGTGCTTTTTCGCCGGGACCTGCGCTTTCCGTAAACCACGTTCCTGCTGGTTGTATCCGATCCGGGTTGAGAAACTTTCCAACGGTGGCCAGGCATTGAATCTGCACCGCTGGAATCTTTGCGATGACGCTTACAAAAAAGGCAAACGCGAAGGAATCCGGGTGTACGAATTCCTTCGCGAGCCACTTACAACTCTGTACGGAAAAGACTTCTATGAAGCCCTTGAGGCGGCTGCCAAAGTTATCTTGGGCTAAGCCTCCTCTTCGCCCTCAATGTCCTCATCCTCAATGTCTTCCGACGGGGTGTTGATCAATTCCATCGCAGCTTCGTAGTCGCTGGCATTGACCTTCACATCGATGTTGCCTACTCCGTTGAGCATAGCCGTGGAGTCGGCTCCGAACACTGCCGCTGGAATGCCGTTCTCGTTAAGCATCCCGGCTACCATTTGGGCGCTGATCGCGTCATTCAGTGTGATGACGGTCTTGAATTCATCTTCCCTTTTCATGATATTCATTTATTTTGAATAATTGTCATCGCTCTCGTTCCTGAACGTGTATTCAAGTCCGCTGATCAGTCGGACGATCACCTTCCTGAGCCCCTCAACCTGGAATCCTCCGGGATCTTTGATAAAAGTCACTCTGTCCTCCCACATTTTAATAGCTTTTCCAAACGACGACCTAAGCCTGAAAGTCATGTTCTCGCCTT
The DNA here is from genome assembly GCA_900320965.1 of uncultured Bacteroidales bacterium. Taxonomy (GTDB): domain Bacteria; phylum Bacteroidota; class Bacteroidia; order Bacteroidales; family UBA932; genus Cryptobacteroides. The sequence goes on from ONUG01000001.1 coordinate 18,923, forward strand.
CTTCGGTCTCGAGTTCGTATCCTCTTGATTCCATGTAGCTTATGACCTTGTCGCGGATTATGGGGTAATCTCCGGGCACGATCGCGGCCTGTTTGCGGAAGCCAGTCAGCGGGTACACGAGAGAGAATACAAAAAAGAGTGCGGCGATTTGCCATACTGATTTCCAACCTTCCCTGAACATGGCTTGCGGATTGGGATCCACCAGGCCTAAGGCGGACATAATGGCCATAATGAGGGCAAAGCAGACCATGAAATAGACAAAGTATTTAAGTGCTCTAAAAAGGTACTTCATAAATTGCTCGGTTTTTGCAATATGCACAAATATACGAAAAAGAAATAGTTTTCGTAATTTTGTGGTTTGAAACAAGAATTCACAGATTATGGCAGAAATCGACCCTATCCTGGAGCGTCGCCAGCGCGAGGAACAGGAACAGAAAAACAAGAGTTTGAAAAACGTCATGTGGGCGCTTGTCGCCGTAGCCGCATTGATGGCTGCTGGCCTCGCCTATGTGTGGACTTCCAAGTCGTCCCTTGTCAAAGATCTTAACGCCGAGAAGGAAGACCTTACCCAGCAGATGATAGCCCTGAAAGGGGATTATGACAGCCTATCCTCTGAATATGAGTCTGTCAACAGTCAGCTTGATTCTTCCCGCGAGGAGGTCAACCAGCTGATTGAGAGGATCAAGAAGACTGAGGCGACCAACCGCGCAAAGATGCGCCAATATGAGAAAGAGCTTGGTACTCTGAGGAGCATCATGCGTAACTACATCGTTCAGATCGACTCGCTCAACACTCTGAACCATAAGCTGACCGCTGATGCCGCTGCCGCCCGTAAGGAGGCTGCCTCGAGCAGGGCGGAGAACGCTGAGCTGAAAGGCCAGGTTGAGAGCCTTACCGGTCAGGTGGCCGCCGGCTCTGTCATCAAGTCGAGAGGTCTGTCTGTCGCCGCTTACAACAGCTCCGACAAGGTTACTGACCGTAGCAGCAGGGTCATCAGGCTCCTAGCTTCTTTGAGCCTTGTTGAGAATGACTTGGCTCCCAAGGGTCCGGTCAGGGTTTATCTTCGTGTCAAGGATCCTGAGGGAATCCTTCTTACGAACAGCAACCAGACTTCTTTCAGCTACAATGGCCAGACGATGGTCGCCTCCGCTTCCCGTGAGGTCGACTACCAGGGCAAGGAGGTCGACTTGAGCATCTATCTCAACGACATTCCGTCCTACCAGCCTGGCATCTACACCGTCGAGGCTTACACGACGCAGGCTTTCCTCGGCAAGACCGAGCTCCTGCTCCGTTAAAACGTGCTTTATATTCACGTTCCCTTCTGTGAGAGCCGCTGTACCTACTGCGGCTTTTATTCCAATGTCATTCTGAGCAATGCGAAGAATCTCTGTTTCGAGTCATACGCCGAAGCGGTGTGCAAAGAGATCGCCGCTCGTCGTGAGGAGATAGCTCAGACGCTCGGAGTCAATACCTTATACATTGGCGGAGGCACCCCATCGGTGCTTCCGCTTGATGTTTTGTCCCGAATAGTCAATGCTATTAAAGGCAATTCACTGTCGCCGGAAGGGGCTATGCCGCCGAACCCTCCGCGCTTCGCGCTCCGTCCCGTCTCGCCTGCGGCGAGCCACCCGTTCATGTGGCCACGGGCGGCCACAGGTTCGGCTGGCATACCCCTTCCGGCTAGCAATGATAAGACTGTCATTCTGAGCGAAGCGAAGAATCTTTTTCCATGGTCAGAATTTACCGTGGAGGTGAATCCCGAGGACATAGTCCAGAAAGGGGAGGAATATGTCAAAGGGCTTCTGGCCTTGGGGGTGAACCGGATCAGTATGGGCGTCCAATCCTTCGATGATGAGATCCTGCGGTGGATGAATCGCCGGCATGATTCAGCGGAGGCGGTAGAGGCATTCCGGATCCTGCGTCGTTGTGGGGTGAGGAATATTAGTATAGACTTGATATTCGGTCTTCCACAGCTCTCTGAAAAGGTTTGGGCCGACACCATTGAAAGGGCTTTGGAACTCAAGCCCGAGCATATTTCCGCATACCAACTCTCAATAGAAGAGGATAGCGCCCTTGAGAAGCTGATGGCCAAAGGCAACTTTACCGAGGCTACTGAAGACCAGTGCCGGATGCAGTATGACTTGCTTTGCGCTAGACTTGGTGAGGCTGGCTACCATCACTACGAGGTCTCCAATTTTTCCCTTCCTGGTTATGAGGCTGTCCACAACAGCGCTTATTGGAGGCGGGTTCCCTATGTTGGCCTAGGCCCCGGAGCCCATTCATTATCAGAAGGTTCCGTCAGGTCTTGGAATAGCGAGGATCTTGTGGAATATTCCCGGGAAGAGGAAGTGCTCAGTCCGGAGGACGTCCGGGTTGAGCGGATCATGCTTTCTTTAAGGACCGATGTCGGCCTTCCTGAGGTTGAGCTTCGTTCTCTTGCAGGTGACGCTCCGGTTGACCGGCTACTTTCGGAGGGAGCCTTGTGGTTCGACTCCGCTCACCAACCGGCTCCCTTCCCTGAGCGGATCCGCATCCCGGAGGATCACTTCTTCACCTCCGACGACATCATCCGTCAACTTATCTGACAATCGCTCCGGCGACGATATTCGCCGCAGTGGCCCGCAAGCGTGCCAGGCTGCCCTTGTCTTCGGGGTGAACCCTGTTTGTGAGAATAATCAGGGCGGTCTTGGTCTTCATGTCGATCAGGGCGGAGGTTCCGGTGTAACCTGTGTGCCAGATGCATGTTTCGGGGTCAAATATGTCTCCCCGAGTTCCGGGATTTATTCCGTCTTTGTCCCATCCGAGCGCTCGGCCGACAGCCGGGTCGTTCTGGACAGGGACCTTGCACATCAGATCGACAGTCAAGGGTCCCAGGATGCGGGCTTCCGGCGCAGCTCCAGGCAAGGCTCCGCCATTCATGATCGCGGCACATATTACCGACAGATCTTCAGCGTTTGAGAACACGCCGGCGTTGCCGGAGTTGCCGCCCATGATTCTTCGGGCGATGGGGTCGTGTACCACGCCAACAAGCGGCTTTCCATCCGGCTGCACCTCTGTCGGCGCGCACAATTCCGCCAAGGCGGGGATGGTCCTGACCGCCGCCCTGTCGCTTCGCGACCCTATCCGGGTAAATGGTCGGCGGCCAGGACCATTCCCGCCTTGAGCCTCAATTGGCAGATAGCTGGTGTGCTGGAGCCCGAGGGGATTGAATATGTTCTCCTGGGCATAGTCGCAAAGCCTTTGTCCGGTGACTTTTTCTAGGATTCTTTGCAGTGTGATGAAATTCAGGCAGCTGTAGAGGCACTTTGTGCCGGGTTTGAAGTTCCGTCCAGCCCTTGTGGCGAGATAGGTCTCGAAACTGTCGGGAGTGTTTTCTCCGAATTCAGAGACGTACCCCTCGACATTGGCGTATGCGTCAAGGCCTGAGGAATGGGTCAGCAAGTCCCTGATGATGATGTCGACGGTTTCCCCACTGTCCGGATCTACCCAAGGCTTGAATCCGGGAATATACATGTCCACCCTGTCAGTCAGTCGGACTAACCCCTTCTCTATCAATTGCATGAAGGAAAGAGTCGTGCCGAAACACTTGCTCAGGGAAGCGAGATCGAAGACTGTCTCCACACTCATAGGCTCAACTTCCGGCACCAAAGACTTGTTGCCGTAGGCTTTCAAGTAAGCGGTTTTATCTCCCCGGACCACGGACACTACGGCCCCGGGGATGGTACCGTCCGAAATAGCCTCGGCCATTACACTGTCCAGACGCTCCAGCCTTTCCTGTCGTAGTTCATTTTGTGCCATGCAAACGCATGCGACGGTTAGGCAACAAATAATTGTAGCGATTTTTTTCATTGTTCTTTCTTTTGACAAGGAACTTCGCTCTCCGAACCACTGCCACCCTCGGCACGTTAAGAGGGAGGGGCCCTTTAGGGAGGGGCCGCGAAGCGGCGGTTTCGGAGAGCGAAGTTCCTTGTAGAAGTAATACTAGAACACCAGTGTGGCCGTGATCGGGAAGTGGTCGGAGATGAATTTGCGCTCCATGTACGGTTTGGTGATGGTCTCGTAGATCGGGCAAGAGCTGAAGCCCTTGAACCATACATAGTCGATGATGGAATCGGGACCGGCCTTGCCCCAGCCGTTGAATGTGGCATGGTGGTCAGTCTTGACGGCAACCTCGCGGGCGTTCTTCATCATCTTTTTCATGTCGTCGAACTCGGGACGGTCAATCTTCATGTTGAAGTCGCCGGTCACGATCATCGGAAGACCTTTCGGATTGATGCTGTCGATCCTGTCGACGATGAGTTTCATTCCATTCTTGCGGGCCTGCCAGCCGACATGGTCGAGGTGGGTGTTGACATAGTAATACTTCTTGCCGCTGGCCTTGTCCTTAAGGAGAGCCCAGGTCGCGGTGCGGAAGCAAGCGGCGTCCCAACCCTTCGAAGGCTTATCGGGAGTCTCTGATAGCCAGAAGGTTCCCCATTTCAGGAGTTTGGTTGTCTTCGTGTTGTAGAAGATCGACATATGCTCGCCCTCGTGCTTGCCATCCTCGCGGCCGACACCGACGCTCTTGTAATCCTCGCAATATTCCTCAAGGTATTTCACCTGGAAATCATAGGCCTCCTGAAGTCCGAAGATGTCCGGCTTCTGGTCGTTGATCATCATCGCGGAAGCGGGGTAACGGTACTCCCAAGAGTTCGTCCCATCCTTGGCCACACCAAGGCGGATGTTGTAGGATATGACTTTGACGTCCGCTGTCTTTTTCTTGGCGGACACGCTAAGTGGCAGTATCATAAGTGCTGCCATCGCGACAAGGAAAAATCTTTTCATGACAGGTGGTGTTATCAATTACCACAAATTTAACAATTTGTGCTAATTTTGTGAATATATCCACAAAAATAATTGAATTATGGCAGAGGAGACTTTCAATGAATTTGGCAAAGAAGAGGCTATCTCCCTTTTGTTTGAAGGGACGGGATTTGACCGGGTTCTCAATCCTTCGTTCGAGCCTTCCGCAGGCAGTCTTGTGGTTGGATCGAGCCTTTTGTTTACAGAAGGTATTGATTTCGATCTCATATATTTCCCGCTCAAGCACTTGGGCTACAAATGCATCTGTGCCGCTGCTGGTGAGATCTACGCCTTGATGGCCCATCCGAAGACTCTCTCTGTCAGGCTTGGCCTGTCTGCCAAACTGGATTTCTCACATGTTCGGGATCTTTGGTCCGGGATGGTGGTAGCTGCCAAAGAACACGGGTTCCAATCCATTGATCTTGATTTGGTTCCGTCTCCAAACGGACTGACTGTCAGCGTCTCTTCCACTGGAGAGGAACTCAAGCTCACAAGAGGGCGGACAGTCAAGGCGAAGAGTAAGGACCTTGTCTGTGTCTCTGGAAGCCTCGGGGCAGCCTATCTTGGGCAGCAGATCCTCGAGAGAGAGAAACGTTCGTTCGAGAAAACAAAAGACGATTCTTCACAACCCGATCTAGAAAAGTACAAGATGCTGATAGGCAGCTATCTCAAGCCAGAGGTTCCGGCAGGAGCCGTCGCCCGTCTTGAGGAGGTTGGAATATATCCTTCAAAAGGGTACTTCGTCTCCAGGGGCCTGTCGGACGCATTGAAAAGGCTGTCAAAAGACACAGGGCTTGGAGTCAAGGTCTATGCTGACAAGATCCCGTTCGAGGGTAATAGTTTCGCTTTCGGTAAGGAGATGGACATCGACCCGATCTCAGCGGCGATGAACGGTGGTGATGACTATCGGCTTCTGTTTACGATTCCTATCCTTTCGGCCGAGAAGTTCCGCAGGGAGTTCCAGACCTTTGACATCATAGGCCATCTGGCCCAGAGGGAGGTAGGGGCTGTGCTGGTCACCCCCGACGGAGTCGAACTGCCTGTCAAGGCCCAAGGCTGGAATGACAACCGTGATTTGGAAGTCGCTGATTAAGAATATGCTTAAATACTTAGTGGTTAATAGGTTACAAAACACGGCGTTAGCAGCGTTGCTGTCCGCCTTGTTCTTCCTGATGGCGGCGAGCTGTTCCACCGGGCTGGATACCCAGATGGAGGCTGTGCTGGATCAGGTAGAGGGCGATCTTGGTTATGTCAATACCCTCGACGCTGACAATGTGGCTAAGATGGCCGGTTGGTTCGTCAGGCGAGGAGATGACAGCCAGAAGGCCAGGGCGCTTTATTGCCTGGGAAGGACTCAATACAATGACCATAACTATTCCTCAGCTATTATCTCCTACACCAAGGCTCTTGAATATGCGGAGAAAGCCGGCGATCCTTTCAGAGAAGGATTGATTTGTCTGGATATGGCCAGAACCAGCGGTGTGTCAGGCAATTCCGCTGATGAGATCCTTTATCTGGCAAGGGCTTCTGAAGCCTTCAAGGCCTCTGGTGCGAAAGAGAAAAGCCAGGAGACTCTCCTAGAGATAGGCAGGGTACAAGCTTCCCAAGGACAGTTTGGGACCGCGGAGGAAATATTCAAAAGCGTCCTTTTCGATTCTCATGAGATGAAAGATACTCTTTTGGAAATCAGGTCTTTGGAAGCTTATGCGTCGCTTGCGGTCAGTAAGGATGAGCCAGACCCGTCTCTTGCGATCGACATGCTTGGCAGGGCGGCGAATGAACTTCATTATCCCTTGACTCCTGAAGATAAAGGAATATTGGCCTATTCATATTCCCTCTCGGGGAACCAGAGTGAAGCGTTCAGGTGGCTTTCCGAAGCCAAGGCGGCGGTCGAGACTGAAGATGACGCCGCGGACATCGACTTTCGGGAATACCAAATCGCTTCCCGGTCCGGCGATGCTACAAGGGCTCTAAAGGCCCTGGAAAGGGTCACTGAATACGGTAACAAGTCTCAAGCTTCGTCTCTTCAGGAGGCTGTCTCGGCTAGCCAAAGGGAGTATATTCAAGGTCAGGCGGACATTCAGGCGGAGAAACTCCGAGCTGCGAGGCTCCGGCTTTTGTTGCTGGCGCTGACGGCCCTGCTGGCTGCCGGTGTGCTTTTCGGGGTGTATTATTTCTATCGTTCGAAGCAGGAAAGGATTCTGGCTGAGGAGATTGCTGAGCGGGATAGGTACATGTCGATCGCGGAGGATTTGAGGGGTCGTCTAGCGGCTCAGGATGACAGGAGTGTTCAGGGACCGGGATTCGAGGCGCTGGAGCGGCTTTGCGAGCAGTACTACATCTACGAAGGCACGGGGAACCTTCAACCCAGGATCCTTAAGGAAGTGAAATCCATCGTGGAAGGCCTCCGGAGTGACAAAAAGGTTAGGAGGAATCTCGAAGATATGCTGGATAGGACAAAATGCGGAGTTATGACGCTCCTACGTTCCGAGTTCCCTTCCTGGAAAGAAGAGGATTTCCAGCTTTACGGATTCACTGCTGCCGGTTTCAGCAGCACAACTATTTCCGCATTGATGGAGAAAGAAAAAAGCGTGATTTACAACCGTGTCTGGAGGCTTAAGGGCAGAATATCCAATTCTTCTTCAGAGCATAAAGATTTTTTCCTACGTTGCCTAGACAATTAAAGTGCTGAATATGAGAAGATTCCTCTTAATCATCGCATCAGCGTGCCTCTTTATAAATGTATTCGGCACTCCAGCCAAAAAGATCAAAGTAGCCTGCATCGGCGACAGCATCACCTACGGGGCAGCTATAGAGGACCGTGAACATTTCGCATATCCTGTCCAACTACAGGCTTTGCTCGGGGGTAACTACCTTGTCGGCAATTTCGGTCATAACGGGGCGACTCTTCTCAAGAAGGGGCACAATCCCTATGACAAGCTGGAAGTTTGCAAGCAGGCCATAAACTTCGCCGCTGATGTCTATGTGATCCATCTCGGAGTCAACGACACGGATCCGAGAGACTGGCCGAACTACAGGGACGACTTCGTAGGCGACTATCTGGATCTGATAAACTCATTCCGAGGGGCCAACCCCAGCGCCCGCATAATCATAGCCTTGTTGAGTCCGCTCGCTGACCGTCACCACCGCTTCATGTCAGGGACGAAACTATGGCATAGTGAGATACAGGAAGCCATCAAGGTCGTGGCGGAAACCGCTGGTTGTGAGCTTATTGACTTTCACAGTCCGCTGTATCCCTATCCCTGGCATATTCCTGATGCGATCCATCCTGACGAGGTCGGCTATGGGATGCTGGCGAAGACTGTTTATTCCGCTGTGACTGGTGATTACGGCGGACTTGCCGTTTCGGAACTATTTGGCGATAACATGGTCCTTCAGCGTCGTAAGCCACTCACGATCAGCGGAACAGCCAATGCCGGAGACAAGGTGACGGTCAAACTAGGGAAAAATACTCAAAAGGCTTTGACCGGGGCGGACGGGAAATGGTCGGTTGAGTTTCCTCCGATGGAAGCGGCCACCGGGCTGAAAATGACAATCTCCACCAAAGACAAGTCTTTTGAATATTCAAATGTGGCTGTAGGGGAGGTCTGGCTATGCTCAGGTCAGTCGAATATGCGTTTTAGGCTTTCTGAGGCCGTGGGTGGATCCGCCGCCGCAGCTTCGTCAAATGATCCTGATCTCAGGTTTTTCGATCAGGAGTGTTACTGGCCGACCAACGATGTCACCTGGCCGGAGTCGGCTGTGGATTCTGTAAAGAACCTCATCTATCTCCGTCCCGCGAAATGGGAGAAAGCCTCTCCCTCGACCTCCGCAAGGATGTCCGCTGTCGGCTATTGGTTTGCCAAGAGCCTGAGGGATAGTCTTAAAGTTCCAGTCGGGATCATCCACAACGCAGTCGGCGGGGCGACCGCCGAATCATGGATCGACAGGAACACTCTGGAGACCAAGTTCCCTGTCATCCTTCGGGATTGGATCCACAATGATTTCATCATGGGTTGGGCCCGGGAAAGGGCGGCCAAGAACATCTCCTACAAGCAGGGTGATAAATTTACCCGTCATCCTTACGAGCCTTGCTATCTGTTTGAATCAGCGATACTTCCGCTGGGCCATCCGGCCATCGCCGGAGTCCTGTGGTACCAAGGTGAGTCAAATGCCCATAACTTTGAGGCTCATGAGTATCTATTCCCCTTGTTGGTCGATAGTTGGCGGGATTGGTTTGCCGATCCTGACATGCCTTTCTACTATGTCCAGCTTTCGAGCCTTAACCGTCCTTCCTGGCCTTGGTTCAGGGACAGCCAGAGGAGGCTGCTTGAAAGCCGGCCGAACCTCGGGATGGTGGTGACAAGCGACCTTGGAGATCCTTCTGATGTGCATTACAAAGACAAGAAACCGGTGGGGGAGAGGCTGGCGAGGCTGGCTCTTCACAATGAATATGGTTTTGGCATAGTACCATCCGGTCCAATGTTCAAGTCTGCGACGGCAAAGGCTTCCGCCGCCTCCCTGCCGCAAAGCGGCCCTAACCGGGTAAATGGTCGGCGGTCGGAACCTTTGCCGTCGTCTTCCTCTGTTCAGGAAGTGGTAGTGACCTTTGAATACGGCGATGGCCTGAAGCCCTCTGAAGGAACGGAAGTCGTTGGTTTTGAGCTTGCCGGTAAGGACCGTCTATTCCATAAAGCAACCTGCCACCTTGATGGTGGCAGGGCTGTCCTTTTCGCTCCGGAAGTCAAAAATCCGGTTTATGTCCGTTACGCCTGGGAGCCTTACACCAGAGCCAACCTCGTCAATTCCGCCGGCCTTCCTGCTTCAACTTTTCTTTGTACTCTTTTATTCTAGCTTCTATTCTAGCTTCACTAGATCGCTTGATTTCTTCCTCCTTTTCGACCTGGTCTTTTGTTTTGATAACGATCAAGCCGCCCGTTTCTACTCCTTTAATAACCTTGACACTGCCCACATTGCCGTAGACCATCACGCTGTCAGCCACAAATTTAGAGACTTCTTCGTGGTCTAGAATATACCTAGGTTCCACTATCTTCGTGGAAATGTGATGAATCCTCACGACTTGCTTCCGGGCTTTGATGTCATCGATTTTATAAGCCGTGATTTTGTGTCCGACTATTTGTGAGCCATCGAAATTCTCCACCAGCTCGCCATTTATGTAGTACCTGTTGGTGGTGTCGGAGGGGGCATTTGCCGGGGTGAAAGTGAGGCTTGCCGCTATTATTGCTGAAAGAAAAACTGTTACCATAATCATTGATTTTTAATTCGTTGAAGATAATTGGGTGAGGAGAGTGGCGCCGGTTTCCTCTTCCATTGTCATAATGTATGTCCTTGTGCCGCCATTCTTCATGTTGACGGTCAGAATCGCTTTTGATCCTTGAGGTTTGGCCTCAATAGAAATGATGTTACCCTCGTCAAGGTTCATGAGCTCTCCGATAGTCTCGGCGATGGTTACAGCGCTTAACGGTGTCTCTTCGGCAGGGGTTCGGAAAATGAACACGGCAAGTACCACAGCGGCTGCCGCAGCAGTGATGCCGCTGACCCAACGGAAGATCCTCCGTCTTTTGAGCGGTCTTTCGTATTCCTGGACAATGCGGTCGAACTCTTCCACCGCCGATTCGGACAAGTATTTTTCCTCAAGTTCCATCACTTTTCCCCCATGTTCTCCCGTAATTTCCTGCGGGCGTTTGATAATGTTACTTTAATGCTGGCCTTGCTTCTTCCCGTCTTCTTGGCAATCTCGTCGAGAGAGAGGCCCTGATCGTTTCTCATCGCCATTAAATCTCTCTCACTAACGCTCAGGTGGCCATATAGATGTTTCTTGACTATCAGGTTGTCAGACTTTTCCACTCTCTCATCCGCCCTTTCGTATCCGATAATCGGAAGCCCTTCAAGCGGAATAGTCTCCAGCCTTCTTTTCCTGTAAAGGGAGACGCAGATGTTCTTGGTGATTCTTATTGCAAGAGCTTTGGGATTCTGGACCGGATAGTTTCTCTCGTACAGCTGCCAGAGGACAATCGTAGCCTCCTGGACAATGTCTTCAGCCTCCTCCGGTCCGCCAGTCGCCTTGATGAATCTCCGGGCGAGCCTGATCAACTCTCCTTTTGACTTCTCACAAATATGCCCGAACTCTTCCTTTGTCATAAACGGCGTCTCTATTCATAAGTCGCCAGATACAACAGATAGTTAATAATTTTACTTATTTCTTATTGTTGCTGAATTTTCCCACTTCACCGAAGGCTTTGTAGCGTTTTGATTTTTCTTTCTTTAAGGTAATCATGACCACATCCCGGCCGTCAGTCGAGTATTTTTTAATATACTCGTTTTCTGTTTTGTATCCCATTATGACGTCCACCCTCTCGATGTCGTAGTAATTCGTGTTTATAAAATCATGTTTTGTCACTACAGCGCCGTCAACCACATAGACCTGGTCGTATTGAGTTTTAGTGCTCGGTCTTTTAGTCAGGACTGCCGTTGGCGTGTCGGCGGCTTGTCTTGTAGTAGTAATATAATGATTCTTGTATAGGACTCCGCCATCTTCAGACAGATCCATCTTATAGGTCTTTATCGTTTTCCCCTCCAACTGTGATCCGTCAAAATCTTCTATTGTCGTCCCGTCGATGATGTATCTTTGTTCTATTCTCATTTGGGCGGAAAGTGAAAGTGAGCAAAGTAAGAGGGCGATCAGGGTAAATAAAATCTTCTTCATGGTTTCAGTGCTTTATTGATTGTTATATGCTGAGAAAGAGGTAGTTCCCTTCTGTTCATCGTAGGAGAGTAAAAATTTCCGCTCGTCGCCGTTTTTCAAATTGACAGTGACGAGAACCTTGTTACCTTGAGGAATAGCGTTGACGGATTCAACTATTTCCGGGTTCATTTTTATCAGGCTGCTTATTCCCTCGTAGATAACGAGAGGACTGATCTGTGGCTCACTCTTCCTTATAGGTAAGATTATCGCAAAAGTCACAGCGGCGGCTGCGGCGATGCCGCTGACCCAGCGGAATAATCTCCTTTTCGGACGGGTCGCTCCCGACGCGGCTATCTTGTCAAACTCATCGGCGCCCTCGTCCGAGAGAAGATAATCTCCGGAGGTAGCGGAAAGCATTGCGGCGAAAACTTTCTCATCATCATCAGGGCGATGAGACGAGTAGTAGGCTGCCAACTCGATCTCCTCTTTGACGGAGGTCTCCGCAGCGAGGTATTTTTCCGCGAGGGCTATTCTTATGTTCTTATCTTTCAGGTTCATAGCAATTCTTTTATTTCCTCAAGCATTTGTTTTCTAGCTGTCGAGATCAGCACCTTCACGCTCTCTTTCGGGTGACCGGTGGTCTCGGCAATCTCATCCAGGCTCATACCGAAGTCATTTCGCAGGATCATACACTTTCGCCTCGCTGGAGTCAGATGGCTGTATAAGGTTTCTTTAATCCATTGATTGTCTTTTGTTTCCGCAACGTCTGACGCACTTTCTCCGCCAGACTTGTCATTGGCTCCAAGCGGAATCGCCTCTCTTTTGCTTTTCCTGTAGAGCGAGGCGCAAAAGTTTTTCGTGATTTTTATGGCAAGAGCCTTGGCATCATTGACCGGATAGCCTTGCGCATAGAGTTCCCAAAGTCTTACAAGGGCGTCCTGAACAATGTCTTCAGCCTCGATAGGCTGCCCGGCACCGAGGTCGATTCTTCCGGCGATCGCGATCAAGTCTTTCCGTACCTTCCCTGAGAATATTTCGAACTCTTCCTTTGTCATTTCCGACGTTTCTATCTTTAAGCCGCGAAACCATTCATAAAGTTAACGGATTTTTTCATTAATTTGCTTATATTTAAGGGTCAAGGTTTTATGGTATGAAAGCTAAGGATCAAAAATGGGTGGTGACCCGCATTGATGGGAAGGTGGCTTCCGTCAGCGCCGATTTCAGGGGCCTGTCCAAGGTAGCCCAGCAGGTCGGTAAGCAGCCTGTGGATAGTGTCTCTGAGATAACTGTCAGCAAGATAAGTACTTCTGAGTTGGCTGATCTATCCGCTACGACAAAATGGGAGGACATGAGGCTGTCCGGATCTCCTTTCCAGGTGAATGTCTGGCATCAGCTTTATCTTCTGACCCATCACGAGGACGGAACCCCAATCATGCCGGATGAAGGGATTAAGTTGCTGAGTTATAGTCAATTGGCCGACTTGTGCGGCAATCCCAAAGGTGTCCGGGCCATTGCCCATGCCGTCGCCTGCAATCCTGTCGCCTACATAATCCCTTGCCACCTGATCGTCCCGAAAGAAGCGATCGACAAGATCCTCGCCATCCGTACCGTCGCCCAGTCCACCATATTCAAAGGCACCGACCTCTATCTACTTGATTCGATAGAAGTCGGTGAATATGAATATGGTAGCGTCCTTAAGCGCCGCCTTATCGAGCGCCAGCTCTACGGCCGCTAGATCCTTCGCTTCGCTCAGGATGACAAAGGTCAGTCGTTATTGAGCTGGACTATGTCCACTCGGGCTCGCTCTGAGTCGCCGATGAGCCACTCTGAGTAGTAGTCAGCCATCCTCCAGAAGAAATATTCATTCATGTCGCCGAATCCGTGCCTCTGACCCGGCAGGAGGAGCATGTCGAAACGCTTGTTGGCCTTGATGAGGGCATTGACGACACGGATTGTGTTGGCCGGGTGGACATTGTTGTCCACGTCACCGTGGACCAGCATCAGGTGGCCCTTGAGGTTCTTGGCCAGCTCCTGGTTGGTGTCGATGTGATAGACGAAGGTCGTGTCGCCCTTGTCGATCCTTTCCAGGATGCCGTGGTGCTGTTCGCTCCACCAGCGGTTGTAAATGCTGTTGTCGTGGTTGCCGGCGCATGAGACGGCAGCCTTGAAGAAGTCGGGATATTTAAGGATCGCGGCGGTGCTCATGAAACCTCCGCCGGAGTGGCCGTGTATTCCGACCCTATCCAGATCGACAAACGGATGTCGGGCGCCAATCTGCTGGATCGCATATTTCTGATCCTCAAGGCCATAGTCCCTCAGGTTGCCGTAGCCGTAGTTGTGGTACCATTTCGAACGGTTCGGGTGGCCGCCTCGGTTGCCCACGGTGATCACGATGATCCCGAGCTGGGCGAGACGGTCGATCCTGGTGAAGTTCTTGCTCCAGGAGATGTTGTTGGCCTCGACCTGCGGGCCCGGATAGACATAGTCGCAGATTGGATAGACCTTGGTGGAGTCGAAGTCATAGGGCTTGTACATGGCTCCGTAGAGGTCTGTGACTCCATCAGCGGCTTTGACCTTGAAGCGTTCGGGGAACTTGTAACCGGCCTCGAAAAGAAGGCTAAGGTCAGCGGTCTCGAGATCGAGGATCTTCTTGCCTGCCGCTCCATATAGGGCGACGGCGGGAGCATAATCTACTCTGGAATAGTTGGCCACGAAGAATTTCGCGTCATCGCTGGCCGTGGAGAGGACATCCATGTCGTCCATGTCCAGTTTCTGGAGAGCGCCGCCAGCGAGAGGGACCCTGTAGGTGTGCATCTGATAAGGGTTCTCATCTTTCTGGACTCCGCAGGCGCTGAGCAGGACATAGCCTTCTTTCTCATTGATTCCCAGTACGTTCTCGACATGGAAAGCCCCGTCGGTTATCTTTCTGACGAGAGTTCCGTCATTATTGTAGAGATAGAGGTTGGCCCAGCCGTTGCGCTCTGACCACCAGATCATCTGCTTGCCGTCCTTGATGAGGTAAGGAGTCCGTGTCTCGATGTAGGTGTTTGAACGCTCCGGGATTATGACTTTGGCCGAGTCGGCTCCGACACCCACCCAGCAGAGGTCTATCCTCTTGATGTCACGACTTTGCCTGATGAGGTAGAATCCGGTCTCGTCGCCAAGCCATTTGCTGGAGTAATAGTCTTCGTAACTATCTTTCGCGAGCCTGCGCCCCCTTTGGAGACTGAAGTCCTGGTCCTTGAAAGCGTCGACCTTGATTTGCTTGCTGTTTACCTCCGGTCCCTGAGCGGAGCCGAAGGGCCGGTCTATGCTGAACAAATAAAGGTACCCCTTCGGACCCGGCTCACCCGGCATCTGGTACTTGTAGGTCTCCAGTTTGGGACGCTTACCGCTAACCGAATTGATGACCCAAAGGTCTTCCAGTTTCCTTGTGTCCCATTTGCTAGTGGCAAAATGCTTTGAATCAGGGGACCAGACCAGTTCGCCCGGGTTGGAGCGCCTTGTGGTGTCGGTCTGGGTGTCTCCGGAATAGTTGCCATAGCCGAATCCGAACTGCCTGATTCCGTCCTTGGTTAGCTGGAACTCGACGATCGTGCTGTCTTTCGGATCCTTAGCTGCTTTCCGAAGGTTGGTGGAATCCATAATCCAGAGGTTTGAGTTCTTCGCATAGACCCCCATGGTCCCGTCCGGGGAGACTGAAGCCCACATAGGGTATTTCTGCTCCTCTTTCTCTTTTTCGTCGGTGACATCCTTCAGAGTCTTGGCTGCGAAGTCATATTCAAAATGGAATACTTTCTTCTCTGGTCTTCCCGCACCTGCTCCTGGCCGGCCTGGCCTTCCTGCGGCTTTTTTCGCTTTGGTAGTGTCAGGCTTCTCGACCTTGTCCTGCGTGCTGCGGATGTCGAAAGTGAAAAGCTTGTCGTCCTTGAGCTTGAGGTTGGTTATCGGAATATGCTTGGCCTCGAACGGATCCTTGACGATCTCAGTCAGGTCCATGGCAAGCCTTTCAAGGTCAAATACTTCCGTCTTGGTTCCCTTGACGGGGTCCACGATGTAATAGTTCGTTCCTTGGGGTGACTGCCACTCGTACCAGAAGCGGTCGCCATCCTTGAACCAACGAGGGGTTACCCTTGTGGAGAAAACCATGTTGTTAACCCTTTTGGCGGAGAAGCGCTCTGCCAGGGCATAATTGGCCGTTGTGACTTTTTCCTGGGCAGATGTGGCAATGCCCAGCAATATCGCCGCCATGAAAAATAAAGCTCGTTTCATACCGTGTCTATAATTTTTTAATTCTGATTTTTCCTTTTTTCAGCCCATTGGAGGTGCAAGTGACTACGATTCTGCCTTTCTCTCCGGGTTTGACCTTGATGATTACTGAGGCCAGGCCGTTAAAAGCCTTGATCCTGTCGGAGTGGAATGGCGTCAGGCAAGTCGGGTCGCCAGCATCAACGGCCAGGATCTCGCCAGAGCCTTTTACTTTGAATATCAACTCATTATTCGCTGTTGGAACGAAGTTGCCCTTTTTGTCTGTGATCTTCACATCGATGTAATACAGGTCTCCCTCTCCGAAACCTTTCTCCAAGGAAGCCTTGATTTTTGCCGCCGGTCCGGATGTCTTGATGGTTTCCCGGGCGACCTCTTTTCCGTCTTTCCAGCCTACGGCCTCGATCTTGCCGGGCTGGTAAACCACGTCATCCCAGCGGAGGCGGTACTGCTTGTCGGCCCTTTCGAGTATTCCTTCGGACTGGCCATTGACAAATAGCTCGACCTTGTCGCAGTTGGTATAGACGTGGACCGGGGTCACCTCACCCTCTCTCCCGGACCAGTTCCAATGCGGAAGTAGGTGAAGCACAGTCTTTTCTGACCAACGTGCCTGGTAGAGCCAGTAGCGGTCTTTCGGGAAACCGGCCAGGTCTATAATTCCGAAATAGGAACTTCTGGAAGGGGTTTGTACGGAGTCCATGGCGGCAAGTTCCCTTTCGGCCTCGGCGAGAGATTCCTCGTCATGGAAGTTCGACAAAATCGTATAGTCCTTATTGTAAGGAGTCGGCTCGCCCAGGTAGTCAAAGCCTGTCCAGACGAACTCTCCAAGGCAAGAAGGATTCTCGTCCTCAAACTTCCACTCCTGCTCTGGAGTCTGCCCCCAATATACAGTGTGGATGTCGTAGGAGCAGACATGAAAGTCTTTCTCCGCGGCCTCGACGTCTTCTCCTATCGGGAAATAATACACTCCCCTGGAGCTGATGGTCGAGGCGGTCTCGCTTCCGAGATACAGTTTCCCGGGATTGGCTTCGTGGAACTTTTGATAGAGGTGCGGCTTATAGTTGAAGCCATAGACATCCATTGTGTTGCGGAACTCCTGTTCTGAGGCCCAGGGGTTGTCCGACCCGAATGTCGTCAGCCTCGTAGGATCCTCAGTGTGACATATTTCCGTCAGGCGGACGGGAATATGGTAAAGGTCGGGGTAGCCCTGCTCTCCGGTCTCATTGCCGATGCTCCAAAGGATCACGGAAGGGTGGTTGCGGTCCCTACGGATAAGGGCCTTAAGATCTTTTTCGGCCCACTCGTCGAACAGGCGGGCGTAGCCGTTGGGCTTCTTGGGGATAGTCCAAGTGTCGGTCAACTCATCCATGACGACGAACCCCATCCGGTCGCAGAGGTCAAGGAGTTCGGGGGCCGGGGGATTGTGGGATGTGCGAATGGCGTTGCAGCCCATTTCCTTGAGCATCTTCAGGCGGCGCTCCCAGGCGGTCGTGTTCCAGACCGCTCCGAGGGCTCCGGCGTCATGGTGGAGGCAGACTCCCTTGAGGAATGTCTTGACTCCGTCAATGAATATCCCGTCTTCCCGGTACTCAATATCCCTAAGGCCGAAGACGGTGATGTAGGCCTCGTCTGCCGGACGGCTGTCCGGGCTCGTCCGCGTCCATCCTCGCTTCGCTGCGGCTGAGTACGGCCGATGCCCGGCAGCCGCTCCGGCTTCCATGGGGATGACGGTCGTGACGGCGCGGTAGAGGTTCGGGTGGTTGGGGCTCCAGCGGGCGGCGCCGGGGAGGTCGAACTCTTGGATGATGACGGTGGAGTCGGTGATGGATTCGACGGGAGTCTCCGCGGATGCGATAACCTTATTCCCGTCATATTCAAATATTTCCGTACGGACAGTACCGGCAATTCCGGTCCCTGAGCTTGTCGAAGGGCCGCTGTTCCTTAGGGATACCGCGAGAGTGGCCTTGTCGCCCTTTGTGGTCATGAAGGTCCCCCAATGGGCTACCCCGACGGACGGAGCCACTGTCAGCCAGACATTGCGGTATATTCCTCCTCCAGGGTACCAACGGCTTGACTCCTCGGGGTTGTCAAGGGTGATCTTGATCTCGTTGTCTCCTTCTTTAAGATATGGGGTCAAATCGGCCCTGAATGAGGCGTAGCCGTAAGGCCATTCTGTCACGAGATTTCCGTTGCAGAAAACTTTCGCTCCCGACATGGCGCCGTCGATGTCCAGAAGATATGTCATCCTGGTTGGAGCGAAGGAGCTCTCGTCAACCACGAGGGTCTTGGTGTATTCCGCCTTGCCCCACCAGGCCAGCTTTCCCGTCTCACCAGGATAGTTAATGTTGAAAGGACCATCCACACCCCAATCGTGGGGAAGATCGAGTTGCCTTGAGATCCCGTCTTTTGTGAATGTCCAACCCTCGTTGAATGGGACCCTTGAAGCCGGCTGGGCAAGCAGGGACAATGAGAAGATCGCCGAAATAGCGGCAAATACTAGAGTTCGAGCAGAGAAATTCATATTCAAATATAGTGAAAATCCGTCAATTGCAAGTCATTCGTCCTTTATCAAATAGACTGAAAACTTTGGTGAATTGAAGATTATTCTGTAAATTTGCAGCCCCAAATTATTTGGGGAAAAACATAAATAAAAGATTTACAATCATT
>ONUG01000088.1 GCA_900320965.1 uncultured Bacteroidales bacterium
GTTCTGGATGACAAAAAGTCCCGGGTCATATGGCCCGGGACTTTTTATTTAAACACTTGAATTACAAGGATTTCTCCAGGTGCTTGCGGATCTCGGCGAGGAACTGGGCGGAAGTCAGCATCTTGGGAGTGATGCCTTCCATCAGGTTCACAAGATCCTTGGTGGCATAGCCCTCGTTGAGTGTGTCAAGGCAAGCGGCCTCGAGCTTATCGGCATAGGCCACGAGCTCAGGAAGGTTGTCCTTCTCTCCCCTCTTGCGGAAAGCGCCGCTCCATGCGAAGATCGTCGCGATCGGGTTGGTCGAGGTCTCCTCACCCTTCAGGTACTTGTAGTAGTGGCGGGTCACAGTGCCGTGGGCGGCCTCATATTCATAATTCCCGTCAGGGCTGACAAGCACGGAGGTCATCATGGCCAAAGAACCGAAAGCGGTGGAGACCATGTCGGACATCACGTCGCCGTCGTAGTTCTTGCAAGCCCAGATGAAGCCACCCTCGGAACGCATGACACGGGCCACGGCGTCGTCGATAAGGGTGTAGAAATATTCAATGCCAGCCTCAGCGAAACGGTCCTTATATTCCTGGAACACCTCGTCGAAGATGGCCCTGAAACGACCGTCGTACTTCTTGGCGATGGTGTCCTTGGTGGCAAACCAGATGCTCTGCTTGAGGGCCAGGGCGTACTGGAAGCAGGAGTGGGCGAAGCTGCGGATAGATTTGTCTGTGTTGTGCATGCCCTGAAGGACACCGGCTCCCTTGAAGTTGTGTATAATGGCCTCCTGGGTCTTTCCGGACTCTCCCTCGAACACAAGCTTGGCGGTACCAGGCTCATCCACAACGATATCCACGCTCTTGTAGACATCACCGTAGGCGTGACGGGCGATGGTGATAGGCTTCTTCCAGAACTTCACGGCCGGGTGGATCGAAGGGATGGTGATCGGGGTACGGAACACGGTTCCGTCGAGCATCGAGCGGATGGTTCCGTTCGGGCTCTTGTACATCTCCTTGAGGTTGTACTCGGTCATCCTCTGCGCGTTGGGAGTGATGGTCGCGCACTTGACGGCCACACCATATTTCTTGGTGGCGTTGGCGGCGTCCACGGTCACCTGGTCGGAGGTCTTGTCCCTGTTGGGGAGGCCGAGGTCATAGTATTCGGTCTTCAGGTCCACGAAGGGAAGGATGAGCTCATCCTTGATCATCTTCCAAAGGATCCTGGTCATCTCGTCGCCGTCCATCTCGACAAGCGGCGTGGTCATTTTGATTTTTTCCATTTTATTTGCGGTTTTTGTAATAATTCATAAGGCAGCCGTCGGCGAGGATCTGGCGCTCGTCAGCGGTGAGGTTCTTGAAATAGAGGTGGATAGGCTTGATCTCACCAGCCTTGGTGATAACCTTGGCGTCAATCTCCTCCGAGCCATTAAGGATAGCTTCCCTGATGCCGGGAACGAATACCATATCTCCGGCCTCGTAGTCGAACGGAGTCTCAGGAGCGATGGTGAACGGCAGGATACCCCAGTTGATGCAGTTGGAGCGGTAGCGCTTGGTGGCGTACTCGTAGCAAATGTTGGCGTCACCGCCGAGGACCTTCTGGCAGGATGCGGCCTGCTCGCGGGCGGAACCGTCACCAGGCTTGTTGGCGAACACGCAGGAACCGAAGGAAGTATTCACAGAAGAGACACCGAGCTTCGCGAGGGTCATGGCGATATTTGAAGGGGCCTCACCCTGACGACGCTGAAGATCCTGGGCCTGGATCCTCTTGGAGATCCCGACATATTCAGGAACCCTTCTTGAGAGAGCGAACTCACTGAGCTTGAGCGGGTTCGAACGGTAGCTGGAAGTCTCTCCCGAAGGGATCAACTCGTCCGTCGTGGTCACAGGATCGTGGATGACAGCGGCCAGTTCGAGGAGCATATTGTCCTCCATCGGGTACATCTTCGGCCAATCTTTGATGTTGGGTCCGTAACGCAGCTCGACGCTGAGATCCTCCTTGCCGAAACCATAGTAGACACGGCTCTTGTAGATGCGGTCATCGAACTCGTAAGGCTTGTGGGTGTCCTCGTACTCGATGTCCGTGGCGGCGGTGATGACTCCACCGTTGGCGGCCGTGGCGGCGATCGAACGGGCATCCATCAGAGAGACGAGAGAAAGCTGGCCCTGACCAGGCTTGGAGCCTTCCCTGTTGGGGAAGTTACGGGTGGTGTGGCGGATGGAGAAGCCGTTGTTGGCGGGAACATCTCCGGCGCCGAAACAAGGTCCGCAGAAAGCGGGCTTGATCACGACACCAGCCTCAAGAAGCTCTTCAGCGATATGCTCGCGAGTTGTGGCCAAATACACAGGAGTTGACTGAGGGTAAGCGCTCATGGTGAAATAGTCATTGCCGATGGACTTGCCCTTCATGATGGAAGCTGCCTCAGAGAGGTTGTCATAAGTACCTCCGGAGCAACCGGCGATAAGAGCCTGGTCAGCGCAGACTTTCCCGTCTTTAATCTTGGACATGAGATCGATCTGTACCTTGTCGCCGAAACGCTTCTTGGCATCAGCCTCGACAGCCTTCAGGATGCCTTCAGGATCAGCCTGCAACTCATGGATAGTGAACGCGTTGGACGGATGGAAAGGCAGGGCGATCATGCTCTCCTGGCTAGAGAGATCGATGCGGATCATGCTGTCGTACCAAGCGACCTTACCGGGCCTGAGCTCTTTATAAGCCTCGGGACGGCGATGGGTCTCATAATGCTTCTTGACAGTCTCGTCCGTAACCCAGATCGAGCTGAGGCAGGTGGTCTCGGTGGTCATCACATCTATTCCGTTACGGAAGTCGATCGGAAGCTCCTTGACACCAGGACCGGCGAACTCAAGCACCTTGTTCTTTACGAAACCGCTCTCGAAAGTGGCCTTGACAAGGGATATGGCCACGTCGTGCGGACCTACGCCATGCTTGGGTTTACCCTCAAGCCAGACAAGAACAACCTCCGGAGCATTGATGTCCCAAGTGTTGTGGAGAAGCTGCTTGACAAGCTCACCGCCCCCCTCGCCGACACCCATGCAGCCCAGGGATCCATAACGGGTGTGGGAATCTGATCCGAGGACCATGCCGCCGCAGGTCGCGAGGGCCTCGCGGACATACTGATGGATGACGGCTTGGTTGGCGGGAACATATATGCCACCATATTTCTTGGCGGCGGAGAGTCCGAAGACATGGTCATCCTCATTGATGGTGCCGCCGACAGCGCACAGGGAGTTGTGGCAGTTGGTCATGGCATAAGGAATCGGGAACTTCTCGAGTCCGCTGGCACGGGCAGTCTGGATGATGCCGACATAAGTGATGTCGTGCGATGCCATGGCGTCGAAACGAACCTTAAGCTTGGATCCTTTACCTCCTTCAACATCGTGAGAACGAAGGATAGAGTAAGCGATCGTGTTCTCGCGGGCCTCGTCTTTGGAAGGAAGCCCTTCTGGATTCTCAACAATCTTTTGTCCGTCAAGGAGATATACTCCGTGTGGAATCAGTTCTACCATAATTGTGTGGTTTTTAAAAATAATAATTAGTTAATGAATCTATCAGTATCGTGAGCGCCAGCATGTCGGCGGCTCCTCCAGGGGAGATCCCTTCCGCATCGTAGCGCTTTTTCATTTCTATCAATCCTTCCTCGCTGAAATCCTCAAGCAAGGCTTTAGCCTCTATCTTCACTTCCTGGGCCCTTTCGTATCCGACCCTATGGATAACGCATGTGTCGTCCAAGGTTGACATTATCCGCAGCAGCGTTTTCTGAAGAGGCTCAGCGGTCCCTGAGCGGAGCCGAAGGGTCGCGATGCTGGCCTGTGCGATGTCCGCGGTGCTGTCCGGGCAAGTCGCCGGGGCCGCCTCCGGGCTTAGGCCGTACTCAGCCGCAGCGTTCCCTGAGCGGAGTCGAAGGGCGCGAGAATGGACGCGGCCGGGCCCGGACGGCGCCCCGGAGTATGCCAATCCGCGATAAAACGGCAGCCAGTCCTCGAAGAGTGGTTTATAACCTTCCTGAGCGAGCTGTAGCGCACCTTTGACACCGTATTCCTTAACAGCATTGGCACCGTGGGAGTCATTACCCGGCGCTATCTGACCGGAAAGATTAGCAATCCAGTCTGACAACTTTACAGACGTAAAACACAAAGAGCTATCAGTCAATGAGTTGGGTGATGCTGTCTGGCTATTGTCCACCAGGCACATTAGCTTATCATCCTGATAATCACAAAGTTGCGAATTACAGGTAATATCCAACGCTGAAATGGCGGCGAGGCCGAGGGCGAAGATAGCACCACGGTAGGTGTTCACTCCCCAGGTATATTCCATGACATCCGCCTCTATTGCCTTTCCGAACTCAACTACTAATTTCCACTCCTTAACGCCGGAGGAGTACCGGCGCAAAAGCATTGGCAGGTGGCGGATGAAGGAGCGACGGATCACCTCGATGCTTCCGCTCATTAGAGCGTAGTCCATGTCGGAGTGAGCACCATTGCTGTCTTTGTCAACAAGCCCTGGCTTAAGAGGTGTGTCGAGCTCCATCCTGAGCGCCCTTGCCATCAGTTCAGCAACCAAATAAGGCCAAGTCGAAGTGGGCGTCAGGGCAGCGGCCAAGCGGAAGCTGCCTTCTTGCAGGGCCTTACGCACAAGCGTGGCGGAGGCAGGTCCTTCACTCCGTTCTGGATGACAGTTGATTGTCACTGCGGTGGTCGACAACTCCTCCGGCGAGCATTTACCCGGATAGGGCGCGAAGCGCAGCGAGCCGGAGGAGTTGTCGCCACCGAAAACCAGTCTTGGAATCTCAACGACAGAGATGCCGAAGGTCGGAAGGACTTCCTTCATCAGCTCGTTATAACGGGCCGTAAGCGGATCAGTAGGCTCAGAGCCGACAAAACGGACTGTCGCTCCTAGAGCCGGGGCGATATGGCGGCCAAACATATCGAGGTCCAGAAGCATCTGAGTTTCAGAGGCTTCCGAGAGATCTTTCAGGAAATATGTCGGGAAAGTCGCAGCCGAAATCTGATAATCAGATCCGTCCAGGACAGTCGCCAAACCTTCGCAACCGGACCTTATCATCTCAAGCCTCTCCGAATATGGGAACAACGACAAGTCCTCCTTAACTGGAATCACAAACAGCTTGTCCACCTGCCTAAAGGCTTTCTCCACCAGGTACTTATGCCCCAAAGTGAACGGATTGGCGTTCATAATTATCACCCCTATAGATCCTTCGCCGCGCTCAGGATGACAAGAGACATGTGCGAGATAGTCCTCGAGGCCATGGCCGTTCTCAAGAAGAATCGCCAGAGGCGCACGGGCGATTGTGTGAAAGCCAAGACTGGTGAAAACAGCCTCATTCTCCGGTTTCGTGAATACTTTGAGATTTGTTATTCCCTTTTCGGCTGCCACACCGATAATATGCGAGACAAGAGGCGCGATAAGACCCTTTGACCTCTCGGCGGGATCAACTGCCACACATTTGATGAGGTCACCAGACAGTCCGGCACCGGCAGCGATGGAGCCATCCTCACGAAGGATACAAAAATAATCCTCAACGGACTCCAAACGGAGAGCGCTAGCCGAAAGAAAGGTCTCGACTTGCCTCCTAAAACGTGGAGATCCCATTGGGATTTGTTGAATGTCAGTTATGTTTCCGTCTGTTTGCACCTGCTTGCAAGCTTTCCAATACTCCCGGTTCCGCCTGCTGTGGAACAACATCACAAATGTAATAAATCGTTATAGATTTACAAGGGTTTTCTTATAAATTTAAATAAGATTTGACTAAAGTTTGAATTTTTTCAAGCAACTCGTCGACAGAATGAGTCCGAGCCCGCATGCATTCCCTAGCCGGCCGGTCACAAAGAAGGCACTTTCTTGGCTCAAGCCCGAGTTCCTCACGTCCTATCGGCAGGGGGACAGATCCTTCACTTCGTTCAGGATGACATGGGGTAGGTTCAGGATGACACAAGGCGGTCAAGGCCTCCCCTGGCGAGCATTTACCCGGAAAGGGCGCGAAGCGCAGCGAGCCAGGGGTGGCGCTTGCCGCCGATGAATCGGGGATGCTATTCAAGACGATAACGTCAATGTCCATGAGACGGCCGAGGGGATGAGTGTCTTCCACATGACATGCGAGACGTTTGGCATCCAAAGGGTCCATATTTACCAGGAAGAAAGCCTCATATCCTGTCTCCAAGTCGCAAAGTTCCTCGAACTCAACCGGGAAAGCCTCCCTTACAGCCCTTACTCCAGCAGCTGCCACAGCCAAAGACAATTCGGTCCTCTTAACCGATCCTGGCGGCTGAACAGTAAGACTCAAAAGCGAAAGGCCAGGATTGGCTTCCAGCAGCTCACGCTGCCTCGCCACCCTGGCCTCCCGGCTATTCAATATTTCTTCAAGTGTCATAAAACCCATAAAATGTCAAGGTGTCCACTTCCTGACCCATGCCACCCTCGGCACTGTAAGAGGGGGGACCGGAGCTTCGCTTTGCGAAGCGAGCGGTGGGGCCGCAAAGCGGCGGTCATGGAAGTGGAGCACCTTGACATTTTAAATGATGTTGTAGATCTTGTCCAGGACTTCGCCGTGACGGTCCATGACGATGCCGACAACCTTGTCACCGAAAGGCAGCGGATCAGGAACGCCGATAACACTTGTGGCCTTAGCGGCCAGGTCATGAATATCAACGACTTTGAGCCCAGCGGCCTTCAAACGCTCAGCGATCTCGGGACGACGAGGGTTGACAGCTATTCCATATTCAGTGACAACCACATCGACACCAGCTCCTGGAGTAATCAATGTCGTAACTTTAGGGACCACACAGGGGATCCTGCCCCTAAGAAGAGGACAGACGATAATCGACAGGGCGCTGTCTTCCGCGGTGTCAGGATGACCACCCACCGCACCACGGATTATTCCGTCAGAGCCGACCAGCACGTTGACATTGAAGTCCACGTCGACCTCAAGGGCGGAAAGGATCACGATGTCAAGGGCATGAACGGCTGATCCGGGATTGTCCGCGCTGGCATATTCGACAGCACTAACTTCCTGGTGGGTCTGATCGGAAGCGATCGACTCGGCCGCGACCTTATCAAACGACTGGACATCAATGAGTTTACCAATCAATCCTTCCTCATGAAGCTTGACCATGTGAGCGGTGATGCCACCAAGAGCGAAAGAAGCTTTGATTCCCTTCTCTATCATGCTCTCCCTGAGATACTTCACAACGGCCAAGGAGGCTCCGCCAGTACCCGTCTGGATCGAGAATCCGTCCTCGAAATAACCGCTGTTGATAATGACCTTGGCAGCCTGCTGGGCAAGCAGGATGTCGCGGGGATTCTTGGAGTCACGAATAGCTCCTGAGGAAATCTTGGAGCTGTCACCCACGGAGTCAACGACCACAACCGACTCGACCTCGCAAGCGGAAATGGACTTGGGGAAGTTGGGATAAGCGACCAGATCATCGGTCAGAACTACCACATGATCAGCGAATTTGGCATCCGGCAAGGCATATCCGAGGGATCCGCAGATCGACTTGGCATTCTCGCTCCGGGGGCAGCCGGAAGCGTTGCCAAGCTCATCACAAGAGGAAGCGCCAAGGAAAGCCACATCGATGTGAAGCTCGCCATTAGCGATGGCGCTGCCACGGCCTCCATGAGAACGGAAAACCACCGGCTCAGCCATAAGGCCATGGGAGATCTCATTAGCGAGCTCGCCGCGCAGACCCGAAGTGGATATTCCAGTGATAACCCCATTCTTGATGTGGTCGATCAGTGGAGCATGGACGTCCGAAAGACTGGAAGCAGCCAGCTTAAGGTCCTTGAAACCCATCTCGGCGAGTTTCGCCACAACCATGTTGACAACCTTGTCTCCACCGCGGAAATGATGGTGGAAAGATATGGTCATGCCATCCTTCAAGCCACTACGGCGGATGGCCTCTTCCAAAGAGACTACTTTAGTGTTTCTCATGACAATTCCTCCTCTTTCAATATTCCAGATGCGATGGCCAGGGAGACAACCCTTTCAGCACGCAACACCACGGGGCGGTCAACCATCTTGCCGTTGACGGCGATGACTCCAGAACCCTTGGCCCTGGCTTCCTTGATCGCCGCGATAATCCTCAGAGCCTTGTCAATATCCTTCTGCTTGGGAGCGAAGACTTCGTTGACAACCTGGATCTGACGAGGATTGATGATGGATTTGCCGTCAAAACCGAGATTCTTGATCAGCTCAACCTCCTTGCGGAAGGTCTCCATGTCGTCCAGATTGGAATACACCGTGTCAAAGCAGGCGATCCCGGCGGCCCTGGCGGCCACGACTATCGTCTCTCTGGCCAGCAGCAGCTCGGATCCTTCCGGTGTACGTGGAGTCTTGAGATTGGCGGTGTAATCCTCAGCGCCGAGAGCGATGCCCATCATACGCTTGGAAGCAGTGGCGATCTCGTAGGCGTTGACGATGCCAAGCGCGCTCTCGATCGCGGCCATGATCTGGGTACGACCAACACAGCCGAGTTCTTCCTCAACTTTGATGATCTCCGCTTCGAGCTCACGGACCTCATCCGCGGTCTCGGTCTTGGGCATACGGATGACATCCACGCCAGCCTTGACGACTGCCTCGACATCTTTGCGCCCATAAGGAGTGTTCAGAGGGTTGATCCTGACGACCATCTCAGTGTCGCCGTAATCAATTGATTTCAAAGCATTGTGGACAAGGAGCCTGGCGGCATCCTTCTCAGCCATCGTCACAGAATCCTCCAGGTCCAACATAATAGAATCGGGCCCGTAGATGTGGGCGTCCGCCATCATCCCCGGATTATTACCAGGGACGAACATCATTGTTCTTCTAAGCCTTTCCATACTACTTCCAGACATCTTTGCCGGTGGCGCGTACAGCGGCGGCGGTTACACGGGCGCGGATGGTGCAGTCAAGGGCTCCCTTATCCGTGGCTTTGACATAAGCGTCGGTGACACCAAGTCCCTGCAGGGTCTCGGTGATGACCGACTTGATCTGGCGGCCGAACTGGGCAGCCACTGAGCTTTGCAGCTCCACATTGAGGCCCTCACCCGGTCCGATCTGGATCATGATGTCCCCGGACTCGAGAGTGCCGGCCACAGCGTTCTTTAATTCCATGGTTAGAGTGATCAATTAATAATTGTTTGCGAAAATAGGCCTTTCCCTTATATTTTCAAAGTGTTTTAATAAATAATTATTAACAATTCTCAGCAGTTGTTCAC